>JAKFWI010000176.1 GCA_021731965.1 Hyphomonadaceae bacterium
TGTTTCAGGGTGGTGTCTGTTCGGGCAAAACCCTTGTGGCGGCGCTGGCCATGGCGCACGCCGCCGAGGCTGGGGCGCAAAGCGCGCTGATGGCCCCCACCGAAATCCTGGCCCGCCAGCACGCCGCCGGCCTCATCCCGCTATTGGCCAGAGCCGGGCTGCAGCTGGCCGTACTTACCGGGCGCGACAAAGGCAAAGACCGCAGCGCCGTATTGCAGGGCCTGGCAAGCGGGCGGATCGCGGCGGTAGTTGGCACCCACGCTTTGTTCCAGGATCAGGTGGCATTTGCCAGGCTTGGCTTGGTGGTGATCGACGAACAGCACCGCTTCGGCGTTTCCGATCGGGCCCGTTTGGTTGCCAAAGGCGCGGAGCCCAACGTACTGGTGATGAGCGCAACGCCCATTCCGCGCACGCTCGCTTTATCCGTGCACGGTGACATGGACCTCTCGGTGCTGGATGAAAAACCTCCGGGGCGCAAGCCGATCCGCACCGCCGCCTTGCCAACCTCGCGCCTAGAGGACGTCATCGACGCCATCGTGCGCGCCATGGAGCGCGACGAGCGCGCTTATTGGGTCTGCCCCCTGATCGCGGAGAGCGAACTCAGCGATCTTGCCGCGGTGGAGGAGCGCTTTGAGTATCTGCAAGCGTATTTCGGCGATACCGTCGCCTTGCTGCACGGGAAAATGGCGCCATCCGCCCGGGAAGCCGCCATGGCGCGCTTTGTGGCTGGGGGGGCCAAGCTGCTGGTGGCCACCACGGTCATCGAAGTGGGCGTCAATGTCGAGGAGGCCACCATCATGGTCATTGAGCACGCTGAGCGCTTTGGCCTGGCGCAATTGCATCAGCTGCGCGGCCGGGTGGGGCGCGGCGATTTGCCAGGCCATTGCCTGCTGCTGTGGCAGCCGCCGCTCTCTGAAACCGCAAAAAAGCGGCTTGATGCTTTGCGCCGCAGCGAGGATGGCTTTGCCATCGCCGAACTGGATTACGAGATGCGCGGCTCAGGCGACATATTGGGCGTGCGCCAAAGCGGCCTGCCGCCTTTTCGCTTCGTCAATCTCGAGGAGCACGGCAAGCTACTGGGCTCAGCGGACCGCGAGGCGCGCCTCGCCATCGATCCCGATCCGCAGCTAGCCAGCCCGCGCGGCCAAGCCATCCGCTTGGCATTGCGGTTGTTTGGCTATGACGATGGGCCCGGTATCGTGCAATCGGGCTAGACCCGTTCCCGAAAAGTGTGACGCGGTTTTCGCAACAGAACGGGTCTAATCGCTTAGTGTAGAGCGGATTCACGCGATTTGACCTGAGATAGGTCAAATCGGGATCCGCTCTAGCCGATTGCCTGCGCATAGGCCGCCAATCCGGCCTCCAGGCTGGTGAACGCCCGCAGATAGCCCAGCTGCCGAAGCCGGCTAATATCGGCCTGGGTGTGGTATTGGTAGGTGGCGCGCAGGGCCTGCGGGGTATCGATCCACGCGATTGGTACCTGCGTCTTGGTGGCGGCCTGGACAGCCTTGGCAAGCTCAGCGTAGCTGCGCGCCGTGCCAGTGCCGACATTCAGCACCCCGGCGCTGATCTCTGCTTCCAGCAGCCAGGCGATAACCTCCACGCAATCGCCAACCCAGACAAAATCGCGCGCCTGCGCGCCATCCTCAATGCCCGCGCGGTGGGAGCGGAACAGCTGCAGCGGCTGGCCGGCGCGGGCCCGCTGCAGCATTTGCCAAGCCACGCTGGCCTGGCCGCCTTTATGCCCCTCATTGGGGCCGTAGACGTTGAAAAACCGCAGGCCTGCCCAGGCGGGAGGCGATGCGCCGCGCCCCTGCGCCGCCAGCGCGTAGTGATCAAACAAAAGTTTGGACCAGCCATAGGGATTGAGTGGGCGCAGGGTGGCCGCACCCTGGAGGTTTTCATCTTGAAAACCCTGGGCTCCATCGCCATACACCGCCGCCGAAGAGGCATAAATCAAGCGGATTTGCCGGCTGGCGCACCAATCCCAGAGATCACGCGAGACGCGGAAGTTTTGCTCGATCAGGCGATCCACATCGGTTACTTCGGTCGAGGAAATCGCGCCCATATGCAGCACGGCGTCCACGCTGCGCCAATGGCTTTCCAGCCAGGCCAGCAGGCCTTCGGGCGCGATGATATCGGCCAAAGGCAGGCCCAGCAGGTTGGACCATTTGCCGTCTTCGGCCTGGCCGAACCGGTCACAAATGGACACGGTGTAATTCGCCTTGTGGGCCAAGCGATGCGCGATTTGGCTGCCGATAAAGCCCGCCCCCCCGGTGATCAGCAAGCGCATGTTAATGCCCCGGAAAGGCCACCAGCGCATGGACTGGCACCCCGATCGCGGCGATGCGTTGGGCACCGCCCAAATCGGGCAAATTGATCACAAAAGCCGCCCCAACAACATTGGCTCCCGCCTGCCGCAGCAGCTTGACAGCCGCCTCCGCGGTGCCGCCCGTGGCGATCAAATCATCGACCAGCAAAACACTTTCCCCCGGGGACACGGCATCGGTGTGGATCTCCACTTCGTCCTCACCATATTCCAGCGCGTAAGTCTGGCGAAGCGTGGCGGCCGGCAATTTGCCGCGCTTGCGCACCGGGGTGAAGCCCGAAGAGAGCTGATGCGCAACCGCACCACCGAGGATAAAGCCCCGCGCCTCAATCCCTGCCACCTTGGATATCTTGGCCCCGACAAAAGGCTGCACCAATTCATCGACGGCTTTGCGGAAGGCGCGCGCATCGCCCAGCAAAGTGGTGATATCCCGGAAGAGAATGCCCGGCCGGGGATAATCTGGAATCGTACGGATCGCGCTCGCGAGCATAATGTTCCCCAATTGCATCATGGCTCCATGGCACCAGTTCGGCGTACTGGCTGGGCAACCCGGGCCCACGGAGCAGCCCGCGCGCGAACGATTTCCCACCTAGCAGGCTGTTGAAGAACTCCGTCGCGGCCGCGCTGGAGTTCTTCAACAGCCTGCTAGTGCATTTTCAAAGAAATCGCATTCGATTTCTGATTCGAAAAATGCTCTGATTCAATAAGTTAGAGCGCATTCGAACGAATAACCGCAACTCCACTTTTCCTGAATGCGCCCTAGTGCTTTTCGCCGCGCCAAATTTGCCGATAGGCGAAAAACAACAACAAAGTTAGCGCCAGCAGATAGCCAAGGACGGCCACGCCCATTTTTTTGCGCAATTCGGCCTTGGGATCACCCGCCCATTCCAGAAAACTCGCGACATCTCGGGCCATTTGATCCGGCGTCGAGGGCGAGCCATCCGTGAAGCTGACCCGATCCGGCGTCAATTGCGGCGCCATCGCAACCCAACCCCCGCGGAAATAGGGATTGTAATGCTTACCCGGCACCTCCTCGACACCTGGCGGCGGTGCTTCGCCATAGCCGGTCAGCAATGCATAGATATAATCCGCGCCGCCATGGCGGGCCCGCGTAATCACCGAAAGGTCGGGCGGATAAGCCCCGCCATTCGCGGCACGCGCCGCCGCTTCGTTCACGAAGGGGCTGGCAAAGCGATCCGCGGGGCGGGCCGGCCGCTGCACGATATCGCCCGTCGTGCCATCGATTTCCGAGACATCAAACTTGGCGGCAATGGCCTTCACGGCAGGATTATCATTGGGACTAATGAATTTACCGCCATGGGCGGAAGGGCCGATCCGCACCTCCTCCGCGCCGGTTTCGTGGTTTTTGGCGCGGTAAGCAGCGAACGGCCCGCCCTTATCCCCCAAATTCCGATAGGAAAGCGCCGAGAGGCTATGGCAGGCAGAGCACACCTCCTCATAGACCTGATAGCCGCGCTGCACGCTGGCTTGATCAAAAGTGCCCAGCGGCTTGGCAAAGCTCCAGGCCTGCGGATGCGGATGGCGCGCCTCGCTGGCCGCTAAAGCGGGGGCAGCTAAGGAGCAGCAAAACGCAGCAAGTATAAGCAACATCCCGCGGCGCATATCAGGCGCTCCGTTCAGCAGTGGCGGCGTCCTTCAAGACGGCCTTGGCGATGGTGTCGGGGACGCGCCCGGGGCGCTCTATCAGCCCCAAGATGGGCAACAGCAACAGGAAGAAGCCGAAATAATACAGCGTCAGCATTTGCGAAAGCTGCACCACCTTGATCTGGAACGGCGCCACCGAGGCATGCATGGTTATCATGGCAGCGCCGATGCGCGCTTCTTCGGCATGCGCCCGGCGCTCCAGCTCTGCCGAGGTGCGGGCGCTGATCGCTCCCGTGGCGATGGCGCCGGCCGCCGTGCGATATTCGAAGGTCTGCACATAGCGGCCCGATTGATAAACCGCTTTGTCTGGCAATTGCCCGCCACACCAGCCCAGCGCCAAACAAACCCCAACGAACAGCACAAAGCCCCAGCGCGCCAAAGGGCGAAACCGCATGGACCGAACCTTAGAAGTATCCAGCCACGGCAGAATAAACAGCACGCCAATCGAGCCAAACATCGCCAAGACGCCGCCCAGTTTATCTGGGATCGCGCGAAGGATCGCGTAAAATGGCAGGAGATACCATTCGGGCACGATCTCGGCGGGCGTGACCAGCGGATTGGCGGGAATGAGATTATCAGGGTGGCCAAGCGAATCGGGCGCGTAAAACACGAACGCCGCAAACAACAGCACAAACACCGCCATCGCGAAGGCATCCTTCACCGTGTAATACGGGTGAAAGGGCACGGTATCGGCGGGTGATTTGACATCAACACCAAGCGGATTGTTGTTGCCCGGCACATGCAGCGCCCAAATATGCAGCACCACCACGCCAAAAATCATGAACGGCAACAAATAATGCAAGCTGAAAAAGCGATTGAGCGTGGCATTATCGGTGGCAAAACCGCCCAGCAGCCATAGCTTGATCGGATCCCCCACCACGGGGATGGCGGAAAACAGATTGGTGATGACTGTCGCGCCCCAAAAGCTCATTTGGCCCCAAGGCAACACATAGCCCATGAAGGCGGTGGCCATCATCAGCAAATAAATCACGACTCCCAATATCCACAAGATCTCGCGCGGGGCCTTGTAAGAGCCGTAATACAAGCCCCGCAGCATGTGGATATAGACGGCCAGAAAGAACATCGACGCGCCAACGGAATGGATATTTTGAACCAACCAACCGAATGGCACGTCCCGCTCAATCCGCTGCACCGAGGCAAAAGCCCCGCTAATGCTCGGGACATAATGCATGGCCAGCACGATGCCGGTAACGATCTGCACCACCAACGCAAACGACAAAATGCCGCCGAACGTATACCAATAATTGAGATTGCGCGGCGTCGGGAAGGCCAAGAAGCTATCATGCGCCAGCCGCATGATCGGCAAACGCTGATCGAGCCAACGCTCAAAAGCCGAGCCGGGAACGTAAGTGGATGGACCGCTCATGGATTGCCCTCAGCCGATCTTGATCACGGTGTCGGATAAAAAAACGTAGGGGGCCAGTAGCAAATTTAGCGGCGCGGGCCCCCGCCGAATGCGCCCGGCCGTGTCATAATGCGAGCCGTGGCAGGGGCAAAACCAGCCGCCATAATCGCCAGCCGCAAAGGTGGGCACGCAGCCCAGATGCGTGCACGAAGCCTGCAACACCAGCCATTCCTCTTTGCCGGCATCGCCATTGGCCTGGCGGATGCGATCCGCATCGAGGGCCGGGTCGCGCATGCTGGCGCTCAGCGAATCATCGCGCTTGGCCAGCGCGATCTCTTCGGGCGTGCGGTGACGGATGAATACGGGCTTGCCGCGCCATAAAACCGTGCTTTCCTGGCCTAGCTCAATCGCATCCAAGCCAATTTCGGTGGAGGCCAAAGCCAAAGTATCGGCAGCCGGGTTCATTTGATCGATTAACGGCCAGGCCACCGCCGCGACGCCCACGGCAGCCGTCGCGCTTGTGGCAATAAAGATGAAATCGCGCCGCGTTGGCTCGGCCGCCGAGCCAATACCCTCCGCATGCGTATTTGCCGCCGACTCCGTCACGCTGCACCTCTTGGCCAAAACAGCTTCGCCGCGACGACCCTGATGGATCGGCCCTCGCCGCCAGCCTTAACGCAATGATGGAACCGTGCCATGGGAATCGGCACCAGCCCCTCAGGGAGGCATTAGCGTGCGTCTAGCCATGTATCAACCAGACATTCCGCAGAATTTGGGGGCCGTGATCCGATTATGCGCCTGTTTTGCTGTGCCGCTCGATATTATCGAGCCTTGCGGCTTCCCGCTGACGGATCGCTCCTTGAAACGAGCAGCGCTCGATTATGGCAGCAAAGCCCAGGTCCAGCGCCATCATTCGTTCACAGATTTCCTCGCCAGCCTTAGTGGAGCCAAGCAGCGGCTGATCGCGATCGAAACCGATTCGCCGCAAAACCTGTTCGATTTCGCCTTTCGTGCGGAGGATGTCTTGCTGCTGGGCCGCGAAAGCGCCGGGACGCCAGAGACGGTGCTCGCCAGCGCACAAGCGCGCCTTGCCATCCCGATGGCTGCGGGCTTGCGCTCGTTTAACGTGGTGAGTGCGGGGGCCATCGCACTCGCTGAAGCCTTGCGCAGCTCCGGGGCGCTGGCAAAGCTATGGCCATCCGCCTAAAGACCTACCCATGACCCTTGTACAGCTTCCCCTATGGCAAGATCAGGCCCGTGCGTGGTTCGAATCATTAAGGGACCAGTTGTGCGCGGCCTTCGAGCGGCTCGAAGATCAAGCCGATCCTGGCCTCTATGCTGGGCCGCCAGGGCGCTTCGTGCGAACGCCTTGGCAGCGCGGCGAGGATCCGGCCCAAGGCGGCGGGATCATGGCCCTCATGCACGGGCGCTTTTTTGAAAAAGTCGGCGTGCACGTGTCCACCGTCGCGGGGGAGTTTTCACCCGATTTTGCCAAACAAGTGCGCGGGGCCCAGGACGATCCGCGTTTTTGGGCCAGCGGCGTGTCCTTGATCGCGCATATGCGCAATCCCCATTGCCCCGCCGCCCATATGAATACGCGCATGATCGCCACCAGTGATTGGTGGTTTGGCGGCGGCGGCGATCTCAATCCCACCCAGGCCGTGCAGCGCCGGCGCGACCACGAAGATGCCCAGGCCTTCCACGCCGCCTTCGAGCAGGCCTGCGGGCCGCACGGGGCCGATTATTACCAGCGTTTCAGCGCCTGGTGCGACGAATACTTCTGGCTGCCGCACCGCCAACAGCACCGTGGAATCGGCGGCATTTTCTATGATCATATGCACTCAGAGGGCGAGGGCGGCTGGCAGCGCGATTTCGCCTTCACGCAAGCGGTCGGGAGGGCTTTTCTGGGGATCTACCCGGAGATTTTGTCAAAGCGCATGGCCCAGCCCTGGAGTGCGGCCGATCGCGAAGAGCAGGTCATCCAACGTGGCCGCTATGCCGAATTCAATCTGCTCTATGATCGCGGCACCACTTTCGGCCTGAAAACCGGCGGCAATGTCGAGGCCATCCTCTCATCTTTGCCGCCTGAAGCAAAATGGCCCTAAGCCGGCTTAGTCCCGCGTGGGTGCGCTTTAAGCGAGAGCCTGCACCACCGCCTTCAGGCGCTCGACGATGGCCAGCTTATCATCGGGGAAGTCGCTATCGATCCACCAAGCCTCCACTTCCATGCGCACCATGCCAACCATGGGCCCAGCGGGCGCGCCAGCGGCCATGATTTCCTCACCGGTCAACGCCAGCGCGGGCCGCTGCCAGCTATCGGCTAAAGCCAGCAAAGCCCGCCATTGTGGCGCGGCTTTCGCTTTGGCCTGCGCGGCCCAGGCCAGGCGCACCTGATCGCGGAACGGCCCGACGCCCACCCGATAGAGCGCCCGGCGCACCTCGCGCGGCGAAAGATAAGAAACCATCCGCGTTTCGGGCTTCAAGGCCGCGAGCAAGCGCTCGCTTTCGGCGCGCGAAAGACGCAAGCGCGTGGCCAAACGCTCCGCTGCCTCCGCCCCGCTGGCGCACAGCAGGCCGGCCAGCCTCAGCAGCGGATCAGCGGCAAAATGGTGATCCAAATCCGCCTCGATCAACGTGTCGAGCAAGCCAAGCGCCCGCGCTTGTGTGCCCGCCAGCTCGGGTAAACACAGCGCCAGCACCCCAGTTTCGCACATGGCAGCCAAGGCGGCGCGCGGATCAGCGGCCGCCAGCAAGCGCTTCACTTCCTTCCACACCCGCTCGACCGACAAGCCGGCCAGCCCCGCTTTTTCGGACGCGCAAGCCGCCAGCCCCTCAGGCGAAAGCGCGCCGCCACCATACCAGGCGCTGAAGCGGAAAAAGCGTAATATCCGCAAATAATCTTCCCGGATCCGGGCCGAGGCATCCCCGACGAAGGCCACCCGCCGGGCCCGCACATCCTCAAGGCCCCGCTGCGTGGGATCAAATACATTGCCTTCCGCATCGGCATAGAGCGCATTCAGGTGAAAATCGCGCCGCTGGGCATCTTGTGCCCAGTCCCGCGTGAACACCACCAAAGCGTGCCGGCCATCTGTCTGCACGTCGCTGCGCAAGCTCGTAACTTCAAAGGGCTGCTTGTGCGCCACCAGCGTGATCGTGCCGTGCGCCAAGCCGGTGGGCACCACTTTCAGCCCTGCCGCGGTCCCGGCCGTCATCACCTCGTTTGGCAACAAAGTTGTGGCGATATCCACATCGTCCACCGGCTCATTTAGCAGGCCATTGCGGACGCAGCCACCTACAAAGCGCGCGCAGCCCGGCTCCATCGCCTCCAAAGCCGCCATCACCGCGCGCGTCGCGGGCGCGCTCAGCCAGGTGCCGTGAACCTTGGCTGCGCTCACCGATCCGCCCTCTCGAAATGACCCTGCTTCAAAACACCATTCTCCAGATGAGAGGGCACAAAGACTTGGTTGGGCGCGCTGCGTCTATCCAAAGCGATCACCAGCAGCAGGATCGCGCAGAGGCTGGCACCGATCAGCAATAAATGCATGACAGGCCAAGGTCGCTTGGTGGCTTGTCCCTGCCGCGCGGCGATCACATTGCGCAGCCAATAAGCCAAAAATGGCATGCCAAGCGCCAAACCAATTACGCTAAGACGCAGCAGCATGCGATTTCCCGCTCCATAATCGATCACACAAGGCCTTGAGCATGCCCGCCGTGGCACCCCAAATCCGATGATCGGGATAATCCAGCACGTAATAGCGCCGATTATGGCCGCGCCACATCTGTTGTTCGGCCAAATAGCGTTTGCCATCCAGCACCACGCGGAGCGGCACTTCAAAAACCCCCGCCACTTCGCGCGGATCGAGGCGCAGGGTAAAGCCGGGGGTGATCAGGCCAATGACAGGCTGCACGTGAAAGCCCGTCACCGTCTGGTAGGCATCACCCGCGCCAATCGGCTTGATCCACCCTGCCTCAAGGCCGATCTCTTCATGGGTTTCGCGCAGCGCCGCCGCAACCTCACTGGCATCTTCCGCCTGCAACCGCCCGCCGGGGAAGGAGACCTGCCCCGGATGGCTGGGCAAATCCGCGGCACGGATGGTAAACAGCATGGTCGCCCCGCTCGGCCGCAAGATGATGGGTGCCAAAACCGCAGCCGCCACCAATGGCCCGCTGCGCTCGGGCCGCAAATCGGGCGTAAGATCATAATCAGAAAAGGCCGCGCTTTGCCGGCTCGGCCCGCTGAGCGGCAACAAGCGCTCGGTCAACAAAGCCTGCAGCGCGCCGCCTTCAAGCGCATCCGTATTCATGGGGCAGAAAAGCCTTCCAGCGGAAAAAACATGCCCCGGCTCGTCACGCCAAACACCCCGCCGCGCTGCTCTGCGCTGCGTGCCAGCTCATAATAGGGTGCGCGCAGCACCCGCGCCTCTAGTGCCGCCCGCACCCGCACATAGGGGGCGATCTGCCCGCCTTTACCAGCCCGCACACACAAAGGCTGCTCCGGCCCCGCGACAGCCACATCCCCAACATTGGTGGAAAACACCCAGGCCGAGCCCGCTTCGCCTTCGTCGATCCGATCCGCGCGGATGGCCACAAACGGCGCGTCCTCCACCCGCACGATCACTTTCTCCACTGGCGTGACCAAAACATAACCGTCCTCATCCCGACGCAGAATCGAGGCGAACACCCGCACCAAGGCGTCGCGAACAATGGGGCGGCCCTCATGGTGCCAGCTGCCGTCGGCGCGGATCTCCATGCCGATATCACCGCAATGACCTGGGTTCCAGAGGTGGACAGGCGGTGCTCGTCCAGGCAAAGCCTGACCCAAGCCTGACAAAAACTCACCCAATGCGCCAGAAGGGCTGCTCATGCTTGCCAGATCGCCCAAAAATTGTCCCTTTGAGGATAGGGAGTGCCGCCACGATGGACAATGCCACGCTTAACACTGATCTCAATGACCTGGTTGGCCAGGCCGAAGCCGCCGCTGCAGCGCTGGCGCAAGCCCGCTTAGAGGTTGGCCGCGCAGTGTTCGGCCAAGAGCGCGTCATCGAAATGGCATTGACCGGCGTTTTGGCCGGCGGCCATGTCTTGTTGGTCGGCGCGCCGGGCCTGGCCAAGACGCGGCTGGTGGCCGCATTGGCTCGCGTTTTGGGCCTCGATTGGGGGCGCGTGCAATTCACGCCTGATCTCATGCCTGCGGATATTTTGGGCTCGGAAGTGCTGGATGTCGAAGACAGCGGCCGGCGGGCTTTTCGCTTTATCCGCGGCCCGATTTTCACCAGTTTGCTGATGGCGGACGAAATCAACCGCGCCTCCCCACGCACCCAATCGGCGCTGCTGCAAGCCATGCAGGAACACGAAGTGACCATTGCCGGCCAGGCGCACCGCCTGCCCGCGCCTTTTCACGTGCTCGCCACCCAAAACCCGATCGAACATGAAGGGGCCTACCCCTTGCCCGAGGCGCAGCTCGATCGCTTTTTGCTGCAGGTGGATGTGCCCTATCCCGATAAGGAAACGGAGCGACGCATTCTGATCGAAACCACCAGCATGGCCATGGGCGAACCCGCCCCGGTGCTCGATGGCCCACGCTTGATCGCCATCCAGCATTTGGTGCGGCGCATGCCGGTAGGGGAGAAGGTGCTGGCGGCGATCCTCGAATTGGTCCGTTCGGCCCGTCCGGGCGGCTCGCCCGATCCCAGGGTCAACGCCCACGTGGCGTGGGGGCCCGGCCCACGCGCCGGCCAGGCGCTGATGCTGGCGGTGCGGGCGCGGGCTTTGCTGCGCGGGCGCCTCACGCCCTCGATCGACGATGTGCAGGCCTTGGCCAGGCCCGCTTTGGTCCACCGCATGGCGCTGTCTTTTGGTGGCCGCGCCGAAGGCTTGGATGTCGAGGCTTTGGTCGATGATCTCGCCGCGCGCGCCTCATGAGCAAAGCGGCCGATGCCATGGCCGCGCGCGCGCAGGCCCAAGCTTTGGTCGAAGGGCTGCAAGGGGTGTTGCTCGATGCCCGCCGTTTGGCGGGCGCGCATCCGGGGGCGCATGGCCGCCGACTCGCCGGGCCGGGTGAGGCCTTCTGGCAATATCGTGATCACCGGCCCGAGGACGGGGCACGCGCCGTGGATTGGCGCCGCTCCGCGCGCGCCGAGCGTCTGTTCGTGCGGGAACGCGAATGGGAAGCGGCGCAGACTGCCTGGCTATGGCTCGATCCCAGCGCTGGCATGCAGCAAAGCGAGACCGAGGAACGCCCCTCCAAGCGCCGCCGGGCGCTTACTTTGCTGCTGGCCATGGCCTTGCTGGCGCAGCGCAGCGGTGAACGCATCGGGGCGCTGGGCTTGACCCCGCCTTTGCGCGGCCCGCACGCCGCAGAGCAACTTGGCCTGGCTTTACAGCAAAGCCCCGAAAATCTTCTGGCCCCGCCCGGGCGCGCCAGCCTGTTGGTGCTGGCCAGCGATTTCTATGCCCCGATTGAGCATTGGGAGCGCCAATTGCGCCGCTTAAGCGCCAATACGCGCGGAGGGGTCCTGCTGATGCTGGCCGATCCGGCCGAAGAAGACTTCCCCTATGAAGGGCGCGTGCTGTTCCGCGAGCCCGGCACCCGCAACGAAAACCTGGTGGGGCGCGCCGAGGACGTGCGCGCGCAATTCCAGCAGCGCCTGGCGGCGCATCGCGCGGCTTTGCATGCCCTGGCCACACGCTGCGGCTTTGCTTTGGTGCGCAATCGCACCGATCACCCCGCCGCGGCGGCGCTTGGTGCCGTGATCGCGGGCCTGGAGCAGGCGCATTAACATGAGCATTGGCGCGCTTTTTTTCGCTTCACCCTTAGCGCTACTGGCCTTTCTGGCCTTGCCGGCCATCTTGTGGCTGATCCGCGCCACCCCGCCCGCGCCGGTGCAGCAGACCTTCGCACCGCTGCGCTTCCTGCTGGGCTTGAAATCGGAAAACTCCCAGCGTTTGCGAGCGCCCTGGTGGTTGCTGCTGCTGCGCGCCGTGCTGGCCAGCCTGTTAATCCTCGGCTTTGCAAACCCGAGCTGGCGGCCCAAAGCCGTCGCCGCATCAAACAAGGGCCCGGTGCTGATCGTGCTCGATGACGGCTGGACCGCCGCGCCGGAATGGGCCGGTTCCCGGGCCGCAGCCCTCGCGGCGGTGGAGGAAGGAGAGCGTAAGCAGAGCGGCCCGTTCTTCCTGCTGCCCACAGCACCGCAGCGCGCCCAAACCGGGCCGCTCGACGCGTTTTCCGCGGCGGAGATCAAAGCCCGCATCAATGGCTGGCGGCCCAGCCCCTGGCGGGCCGATCGTGCCGCGGCGGCTAAACGCGCCAGCAATTTGAGGGGGCGTTTCGCGGACGTTATCTGGGTCTCGGATGGCCTCGATAGCGCGGGCGCGGCGGCTTTGGGCGAAGCGCTTACCCAAAAAGGGCCCTTGCGGGTGCACGCGCCTGGCTTCACGGCCCGCGCGATCACCGATTTGCGCAGCACGGCAGAGGGCCTGGAAATCGACGTGCGCCGCGCCGTGAGTGGCAATCCGGTTGCGGCCGTGGCCGCCGAAACGTTGCAAGGGCGCGCACTGGGTGCCGCGGAAATCCGCTTTGCCCCCTCAGCCACGGCTGCAACAGCCAAGATCGAGCTGCCACCGGCCATTGCTGCGCGCGCGGCGCGGGTGCGTTTGGTGGGAGAGGCCAGCGCCGGGGCGGTGCGCCTTGCGCCCAATGGGGCCGGCCGGCCGGTGGTGGGCCTGGTCAATGGCGGCGATACCGCCCAGCCTTTCTTATCCGATCTGTTTTACGTCGAGCGCGCGATCCAGCCCTTCGCCTCGGTGCAGCGCGGTGACGTCGAAAGCCTCCTGAATCAAGGCGTGCAGGCGCTGATACTGGTCGATGACAGCGCCTTGCCGCAAGCCGAACAAACGCGGCTGTTGGCCTGGTTGGAGAAAGGCGGGCTGGCCATTCGCTTTGCCGGGCCCCGGCTGGCCAATAGCGATCAGGCGCTGGCACCCAGCCCGCTGCGCCGCGGCGCGCGGGCACTGGGTGGGGCTTTGACCTGGGAACAGCCCCAGGAAATCGCGCCTTTCGCGCCGGAAAGCCCCTTTGCGGACCTCACGGTCTCGGCAGATGTCAAGGTGCGCCGCCAGGTGCTGGCTGATCCCGCGGGCCTGGCGCAGGCGCAAATCTGGGCGCGCCTCAAGGACGGTACACCCATCGTGACCGCGGCCGCGCGTGGGCGAGGTTTGCTGGTGCTTTTTCACGTCACGGCGGGGCCCGTTTGGTCCGATCTGGCGCTTTCTGGCCTGTTCGTCGACATGCTGCGTGAGACGCTTTCCTTCGCCGGCAGCGCCAGCAGCGCCACCGAGCCGGGTGCCGAGCTGGGCCCCTGGACCCCTGCTTTGCTGTTCGATGGCTTTGGCGCGCTATCGCCGCCGCCGCGGCGCGTGCAAGTGCCCGAAGACATCTTCAATGCACAAAAGCCGGGGCCGGCGTTGCCGCCCGGCCTTTATGAGCGCACCGGCAGCCCGCAGCGCGCGGTTTCGGTGGCCAGCGAGGCGGAATTGCTAGCCCCTTTGGCGCGTCCGGCGGGCGCGGTTTGGATCGGCAAGGCCCGGCAGGGCACGGTATCTTTGGCCGGCTTGCTGTTGGCGCTGGCGGGCTTGTTGGGTGCCGGCGATCTGCTGCTAGCGCTGGCTTTGGCGGGCCGGCTAACGCCGCGCCGCGGCGCGCGCCTGGCAGCGGCGGCGGCGCTGGCCCTGGTTTGCTGGGTGCAAGGGGTGGGACCGGCCCTTGCCCAGATTGACGTATCTCCCCCGCCAGGCTGGAACATCAACGTGCCGCTGGCACCGCCGGAAATCGCCAGTATTGGCGATGTGCGTTTGGCCTTTATCCGCACTGGGGATGGCCGGCTCGATCGCGCCACCCGCGCCGGCCTTGAGGCCCTGAGCGCCACATTGACAGAACGCACCTCCGTCGCGCCCGGGCCGGTCGTTATGCTCGATCCCGCGCGCGACGATCTATCGCTGTTTCCCCTGCTGTTCTGGACCGCCCCTGCCCAACCCACGCCACTGAGCCCGCAGGCGGGCGCCAATCTCGAACGCTACATGCAGCTGGGCGGGCTCCTGTTTATTGATACGCGGGGCCTCGCGGCAGGGAGTGGGGGAGAGGCCAGCCCCGCCGCGATACTGCTGCAAGGCGTGAACGTGCCGCCGCTGGAAATCGCCAACCCGCGCGAGCATGTGCTGGGCAAAACCTTTTATCTGCTGCGGGCCTTCACGGGCCGGCGCGGCAGCGCCAGCCTTTGGGCCGAAAGCGCCAGCGCCGCCGCCGCGCGCGACGGGGTCTCATCCTTGATCATCGGGGATGGTGATTGGGCCAATACCTGGGCCGACGAAGAGCTGACGCCGATTGGCGGAGTGGATCGCCGGGAATTGGCCATGCGCTTTGGCGTCAATCTGGTGATGATGGCGCTGACCGGCAATTACAAATCCGATCAGGTGCATCTGAAGGAATTGCTGGCGCGCCTCGGTACCGATCCAGGCAAGACGCGATGATCCCGATCGGGCGGCTAGGCTTTGATCCGATCGTGCCCTGGCCGGTGCTGGCCGGCTTGGCTTTGCTGCTGCTGCTGGCCAGCGGCGCGTATGTCTGGCGCGGCGGCAAAGCGCCGCTGATCCGCTTGGCGGGGCTCGCGCTGCTGCTACTAGCCTTGACTGGCCCGCGCTGGATCCGCGAAAGCCGCGAACCGGCCGCCGATATTGTCACGGTGCTGGTGGATCAGAGCGATAGCCTGCGCCTGGCGGGGCGGCTGGAGGCCGCCAAGCGCGTGGGAGACACGCTTGCCCAGCGCTTGCGCGGCGATGCCAATCTCACGGTGCGGGTGCAGGAGATAGAGGCCGATGAGAGCGGCACGCCGATGATCGCCGCGGTTGAGCGTGCGGTGGCCGATCTGGCACCCGAGCGCAATGGTGGGGTGATCATTATCAGCGACGGGCAGATCGCCGATCCCCCGCCTAATGGGCGCGGCATCAAGGATGCAGGCTTGATCCACGCGCTGATTGTGGGCGATCCCGCCCGCGGCGATCGCCGCCTAAAACTGATATCCAGCCCCAGTTTCGCGATTCTGGGCGAGCCGATGCGAATCGAGGCGGTGGTCGAGGATCCGGTCAAGGGCGCGGACGTGGCAATCGTGGTGGCGATCGATGGGGCCCCCGCCCAGCGATTGCGGGTGCGGGCCGGCACGCCCTTCACCATTGCCGCGCAGCTGGCCAAGCGCGGTGCCAATCTGGTGACCATCGAGGCCGAAGCGGGCCCTCAGGAAATCTCGTTGGCCAATAACCGCGCGGCCTTCCAGGCCACCGGCGTGCGTGATCGCTTGCGCGTTTTGCTGATCACCGGAGAGCCCTTTGCCGGCGCGCGCGTCTGGCGCAATCTGCTGAAATCCGATCCCTCGGTGGATCTCGTGCACTTCACGATTTTGCGCTCCCCCGAAACCTATGATCCCACGCCGCGCGATGAAGTGGCGCTGATCGAGTTTCCGCACCGCGAATTGTTTGAGGAAAAGCTGGATCAGTTCGATCTGATCATCTTTGATCGCTATCGCCGCCGCGGAATTTTGGAATACTCCTATTTCGAGAATATCGCCCGGCGCGTCGAAGGCGGCGGGGCGTTGCTGGTGGTGGCTGGGCCGTATGACGCAGGCCTTGATAGCCTCAGCCGCACGCCGCTGGCGGCCATTTTGCCCTCCCAACCGCTTTATGCCGCGCGAGAAAAGCTGTTTCGCCCCGCGATCAGCGCCATTGGGGCCCGTCACCCGGTGCTGCGCGGATTGCCCGATCCAGACAACTGGGGCCGCTGGGACCGCCTGATCGAAGCCAACGCCACGGGCGGCGCGACCATCCTAACGGGCGGCGCCAGCCCCCTTTTGGTATTGGATCGGGCCGGCAAAGGGCGGGTGGCGCAATTCTGGTCGGATCAAATCTGGTATTGGGCGCGCGGGCACGATGGCGGCGGGCCACACGCCGAGATGCTGCGCCGCCTGGCGCATTGGCTGATGCAGGAGCCGGAGCTGGACGAAGAGCGATTGACCCTGCGCGCCACCCCCGAAGGGCTGCTGGCGCAGCGCGCCACCTTGGCAGACCAAGCCGAAGCGGTGGAGATCACGGGGCCCGATGGCGCGATCACCCAGCTGGCGCTGAACGCCATGCATCCCGGCGTCTGGGAGGGCTTGGCCCCGCTCACGGCGCAAGGCATTTATGAGGCGCGCTCTGGTGCCCGGCGGGCGTTTGCCGCCATCGGCCCGCTCAATCCCAAGGAGGCCGCCAAGCTCAGCGCCACCGATGCCTCGCTGCGCCCGATCGCGCAGGCCAGCGGCGGCGGGGTCTTCTTCACCGGCGAAAACGGGGCGGCTTTGCCCGAGGTGCGGCGGGTCGCGCCATCCGGACGCGCCCATGGAGCCAATTGGTTGGGCACGCGGCAAAATGGCTCCTTCACCATTCGCGCGTCCAGCGCCCAGCCGCTCGGGCCGGCCTGGCTTTGGGCGCTGGTGGGCTTGGCTTTGCTTATGTGGGCCTGGCACAAAGAGGGGCGCTAGCAGGCTGTTGAAGAACTCCAGCGCGGCCGCGACGGCAAGAATTTTTTGCCTTT
The DNA here is from genome assembly GCA_021731965.1 of Hyphomonadaceae bacterium. Lineage (GTDB taxonomy): Bacteria > Pseudomonadota > Alphaproteobacteria > Caulobacterales > Aquidulcibacteraceae. Next base: position 16,981 of record JAKFWI010000176.1, read on the forward strand.
CCTGAGCAGGAGCCGGGTGCAGCGCGATGCGGGGCATCGGGCCAGACCGGCGACGCCCTCAGGACAAAAAATCCTGCCGTCCTAGAGGGATGCGGCCGATTTCGGCTTCGGGTTCGTCGTGTCCC
>JAKFWI010000040.1 GCA_021731965.1 Hyphomonadaceae bacterium
GAAGCTGCGCGCCACCCGCAGGCTGTAATCGCGCTGCTGGCTCTCGATCGCCCCGGCAGGCAGCTCGATGTTTTGGCTGGCGATGGCTGCGCGCACATCCTCGACGGTCAGGCCACGCGCGGCCAGGGCCTCCGGATTGATCCAGATGCGCAGTGCGGGGCGCAAGGAGCCAAACACCCGCACATTGGCCACACCATCGAGCACGGACAGGCGATCGACCAAATAGCGTTCTGCGTAATCGGTCAGCGCGCTGCGATCCATTTTGGAGGAGGTCAGCACGTACCAAAGGATGGGATCGGCATCGGCATCGGTTTTTTGCACCACCGGGGCATCGGCCCCGAAGGGCAGGCGCGACTGGGCACGGGCCACCGCGTTGCGCACATCATTGGCGGCATCTTCAAGATCACGGTTGAGCTCAAATTCGATGCTGACCGAGGCCCGCCCGTCCCGGCTGGACGCCGTGACATTGCTGACGCCCTCAATGCCCGAAAGCTGATCCTCGATAATCCGCGTGACCTGGCTTTCCACCACCGGGGCGCTGGCCCCGCGATAGGTCACGTCCACGCTGACGATCGGCTGATCCACATCGGGCAGCTCGCGCAGCGGCAAATTGAAAAAGGCGATGGCCCCGAACACGATGATCAGCAGGCTCATCACCGAGGCCAAAACCGGCCGCTTTACCGAGAGATCAGAAAGCACCATGGCGCTATGGGGCCTTGGCCGCGGGCTGGGCGTCCGCCTGTTGCACCACCTGCGGCGCAAGGCGCACGGTTTGGCCTGGCTTCGCCCGGTTGACGCCTTCGGCGATGATGCGGTCCCCCGCGCTGACGCCGCTCAACACCTCAACCAGTCCGCCTTCGCGCCGGCCGGTTTGCACGGGCACCAGCTCCGCCAACCAGGCGTCCGCTTTGGGTTGCAGCCGATAGACCAAAGAGCCATCCGCGCGCTCCAGCACGGCGGTTTCTGGCACCGCCAGCGCCTTCACGGCGTTGGTCTCGAGGCGCACAGTCAGCAGCAGCCCCGGCTTGAGCGCGCCATCGTCATTTTGCAGCAAAGCGCGGGCGCGCACCGCACGGGTGCGCGGATCGATACGGCTATCCACCTGCGCCACTTTGCCGCGGAAGATGCGCCCGGGATAAGCGGCCGTCTCTGCCTGCAAAGCCAGCCCCTGGCGCACCAGCGCTGAATGCGCCTCCGGCACATCGAAATCCAGCTTGATGATGCGCACATCATCCAAGGTGACGATGGACTGGCCCGGCTGCACCAATTGGCCCACGCTGGCATTGCGTAGCCCAAGCACGCCGGCAATCGGTGCCCGCAAAGTGCGATCTGCGATGCGTGCGCGCAACGCCTCGACCCGCGCAGCAGAGCGACCCGCCGCGGCCTGCGCCGCTTCCAGACTGGCTTTGGTGGCAAAACCCTGCGCGAACAATTCCTCAATGCGCGCGCGCTCGCGCGTGTCGGCTTCGGCCTGGGCGCGGGCTTCGGCCAAATCGGCCTGCTGCTCAACATTATCAAGCTCGACCAGGACTTGGCCCTTGACTACGCGCTGGCCGCTTTCAAAGCGCAGAGCGTGAATGGTATCGGTAACTTTCGCGGTGATGACCACCGATTCCACGGCCTGGGCCGTGCCCAGCGCCTGGATTTCATCGGCGAAGGTGGCGAAGGCCACGCTGCCCGCTTCCACGACCGGTGCGCCGCCACCCGCGCCGCCGCCGCCGGGCCCCGCACCCTCAGGGCGCGCCAGCGATTTCAGGCCGACCATGCCGCCCATCAGCGCCAAAACGCCAAGTGCCATGGCCGCAAAGCCATAGCGCCGCCAATCCCAAGTCATGCCCGCGCATTTCCTTCTTCGCCACTGCACCTAAGCCACAAAACCATGAAAATCTAGTGTGGCCGCATAAGCGCGCGGCTTTTCAGCAGCTTGTGCCCGCCTCTATTGGCCCTGGTGCGGCCCCTCCCCAGCCGGTTTTTTCCGCCCGAGCTTGCGCCAATAGCCCACCACCAAGGTGCGCTCCGGCGCATCGCCAAAGCCAAACCGCGCGCCCAGCTGCAGCCCCACGCCCTTGGCATTGCTGCGCACCAGCGACAGCTGCGCGTTGGTGTTGGAGCCTTGCAAGAGATCGTCATCGACGAAAACCTGCGCCAGACCGAGCCAACGGGGCGTCGGGCGATAGCCCAGCGTGGCTTGATACAGTGCCCGCACGCAGTCGGTGGATTGAAACCGCGCCCCCGCCTGCACGTCGAGGAAGGCCGGCCCACGGCTGACACCAAGCAAGGCCCGCGCCTCGCCGCCCAAGCCCGAGCAGTCGGGATCGAGATCATTGCGCCAATTGGGCCCGATCTGAACCGCCGCGACGCTGCGTGCACTGAGCCGTCGGCCCAGTTTCAGCGCCAACAAGGCCTCGCCGACATCTCGCACGCTTGATGGGCGCTGCGGGGTGATCTCATAGCGCCCCGACGCCACCACCGACACGTGCGGTGTGATCGGCGTATCGGTATAGAGGTTGTAGGCCGTGTTGTAGAAACGGCCGCGCACCCCGTTTTCGGTGGTGTTGATCACTTCTGGCTGATCGGGCACCCAGGCCGCGGCTGCTGCCGGCGCCGGAAACGCCGCCAAAGATAACGCGATTACGCCGCGTAGCCGGGCGCGTGCCGATCCAGCCTGCGCAGCAGGCCAGGCCACACCAGCATGGCACCGAAGCCCGCCTGGAAGGCGGCATTGGCCTGCTCCGTGACGCGGGCCTGCAGGGCCGTGTCGCATTCTAATAGCTCTCCCCCGCCAGCCATGGCCAGGGTTTGCATTTTGCAGGCTCTTTCCAGAAAGAACATGCGCAAAAATGCGCTCGCGCCATTCTCACCGACAGTTAAGGTGCCATGGTTGCGCAGCAGCATCAGGTTTTTCGTGCCGAGATCGGCCACCAGGCGCTCGCGTTCATCGAGATCGAGCGCGACGCCCTCATAATCATGGTATGCAAGATCGCCCAGCACGGCCATGGCGGTTTGCGAAATCGGCAGCAAACCGCGCGGCTGCGCGCACACCGCCACGCCCTGATCGGTATGCAAATGCATGACGCACATGGCGTCCGGGCGGGCGGCGTGGATGGCCGAATGGATGGTGAAACCGGCCGGATTGATGAAATGCTCGGTCGGGGTGACAATCTTCCCCTCCAGATCGACCTTGACCAGACTGGAGGCGGTGATCTCCTCGAACATCAAGCCATAGGGATTGATCAGAAAATGGTGTTCGGGCCCCGGAATCCGCATGGAGATATGGGTGAAGACCAGATCATCCCATCCCTCAAGCGCCACCAGGCGATAGAGCGCCGCCAGCTCGATCCGGGCTTTGCGCTCTAAGTCCGTGATGCCCGATTGGTCCGGTGCGCCGGGGATCAGCCCATCCATGATTTGCTCCTTGGCATTCCCTCATCTATTCCGATTACTCAGGCTGCGGCGGATTGCGTGGAAACCTTCGGATCGCTGAGCAAAACCACCAGGACGATCGCCGCGCCTACCGCGAGGAAATAGGTCTGCATCAAGCCTGTGAAGTCGAATACAAAGGGCGCGGCCAAGAAGACGATGCCCGCCACAAAATCAAACACCAGATGCAGGCCATAAGGGATCAGTTTTTGCAGGCTGAGCGAATAGCCTGTCAGCAGGCTGTAGATGAACAGGCCAGCGCCCGCACCCACCGATAGCCAATGGCCTGTCAGGTTGATGTTCTGAAAGTCAAGCACGAATGGCAAGGCAATCAGCGCCAAGGCCACGGCATAATCGATCACCCCATGGGCTTGATTGCCAATAAATCGCATTTTCGTTCTCCCTCGATTGCTGCGCCTAGCAGGCTGTTTAAGAACTCCAGCGCGGCCGCGACGGCAAGAATTTTTTGCTCTTCCTGAGCAGGAGCCGGGTGCAGCGCGATGCGGGGCATCGGGCCAGACCGGCGACGCCCTCAGGACAAAAAATCCTGCCGTCCTAGAGGGATGCGGCCGATTTCGGCTTCGGGTTCGTCGTGTCCCAGCCCCCGTAGCACCGCTACGCGAACTGGGCCTCTCCTGCCCGAAAGCGCAAAATCGGCTTCGCATCGCGGCTCGCGGGAGTTCTTCAACAGCCTGCTAGCCGTTGAGAAAGCACGCTGGTGCACTTGGCGCTGAAATGTCAAATTCACGAGAGCCGACAGTCAATCCCAGGAAGCGCGCATGCTTTTGCATTTTACGGCCAGCCAACGCCCAGAAGCGCAAATCGCGTTGGAAAGCATGCGTGATTTGTATGGCGATTGCGGCGAAGCGCGGGCCGATATCATCGTCGCGCTTGGCGGGGATGGCCACATGCTGGAAACCTTGCGTAGGCGCCTGACCGATGGCAAGCCCGTTTACGGCATCAACCGCGGCACCGTGGGCTTCCTGCTTAACGAGTTTCAGGAAACCAATCTCATCAGCCGGCTGGAGCGCGCCGAGCCCGTGGTCATTCGCCCCTTGGTGATGCGCGCGCAGCGCATGGATGGCCAGATTGAAGAGCGCCGCGCCATCAATGAGGTCTCGTTGCTGCGCCAAACGGCGCAAACCGCCCGCATCCGCATTCTTGTCGATGGCCGCGAGCGCATGGCGGAGCTGGCCTGTGACGGCATCATGATCGCGACGCCCGCGGGCTCGACCGCCTACAATCTATCGGCCCATGGACCGATCCTGCCGATAGCCTCGCGGCTCTTGGCCTTGACGCCAATCTGCGCCTTCCGCCCCCGGCGCTGGCGCGGGGCGCTTTTGCCTTGTGCCTCCCATGTGCGCTTTGAGGTTGTGGAACCAGAGCGGCGCCGGGTCAGCGCCTCCTCCGACAATCTGGAAGTGCGCGATGTGCTCAGCGTCGATATCCACGAGGATGACAGCCATGCCCTCACCATGCTGTTCGACGAAGATTACGCCCTCGATGAGCGCGTGCTGCGCGAGCAGTTTTCGGCCTGAAGAGTAACGATCTATACACCCTCTTGCGCCATGGTTTCGGGAGAATCGTAGGATAATCCCATGTCGATGACCGCTAAACAGCCTGCCCGCAACAAAGTTCCAGCCTTCGATGCGGATGCCGTGGCCCGCGCCGAGGCGGCTTTGAAATCGTTAAGCAATGAATTTGGCAGCTGGATGGAAGAGGAAGTCGTCAAACTCGAAGCGGCGTTCGCCCAAGCCAAAGCCGAAAAATTCGCTGCGGTTTCCCTAGATGCCCTGCATACGCGCGCGCATGACGTGAAGGGCTTGGGAGCCACCTATGAATTCCCGCTGATCACGCGGCTGGCCAGTGCCCTGTGCCGCCTCATGGAAACTCCCGAGCGCCGCGGCGTTGCCGGTCAAAATGCACATCTGCTTGCGGCGGCGGTTGGTGCCATCCGCGCATCTGTCCGGGACAATATCCGCAATGACCAGCACGCCATCGGCCGCGTGCTCGCCGCGGAGCTGGACGCCAGCGTTGATCGCGCGCTCATGGCCTTTCCGACGCAGCAGCCCGGCGGTTAACGCGCCTTTACCAAAGCCGCACCCCGCTTCCTTAACGTCAATGGTCTAGCCTGCTGCCTGACACACAGGACAGACCATGCTCTCTCCCGCTTACCGGCCTGTTACCCCTTCCTCACGCTTGCGCGCCCGTACGGATTTGCGCAGCGGCGAGCTTTGTGCAGGTGCGTTGCGCTTGCCCACGGGCCTTGACACCTCCTTCCAAGGTCTGATCGATGCCCTTTTACGTGCGCAAACGCGCTGGCAGCGGATCAGTGCGGCCGGGCCATTGCACGTGGCGCTGCCTTTTACCCAGCTCACCCACAGCGAGCACGCCGCGCATCTTGATGCAGCGCTGGCCGCCAACGGCCTCTCCCCTGATCGGCTCCATTTAGAGATCGATGAAAGCGCCTTTGCGTTGGGCACGGGTGTGCTCGCGGCGTTGGAGCGGCTGCGTGGGCGTGGCTGGCAGCTTGGCCTGCGCAGCGCAGACTGCCCAAGCCTGGCCTTGGATGCGCGCACCCGCAGCCTGTTTGGCACGCTGGTGCTGGCGCAGGCCGAAATGCCGACATTCGAGGCCCGCAGCGAAGAGGCCCGTTATCGGCGCGTGGATGCAGCGAAAGCGGCGGGTTGGAGCGTGGTGCTGCTGGACGCCCCGCCCGCTGGCGCACGCGCGCAGCTGATCGCCGCAGGCTTTGACGCTTTCGAGGATCGCCTGGGCCCGGTGGCTTAGAGGTAATTCAGCCTAGCAGGCTGTTGAAGAACTCCCGCGAGCCGCGATGCGAAGCCGATTTTGCGCTTTCGGGCAGGAGAGGCCCAGTTCGCGTAGCGGTGCTACGGGGGCTGGGACACGACGAACCCGAAGCCGAAATCGGCCGCATCCCTCTAGGACGGCAGGATTTTTTGTCCTGAGGGCGTCGCCGGTCTGGCCCGATGCCCCGCATCGCGCTGCACCCGGCTCCTGCTCAGGAAGAGCAAAAAATTCTTGCCGTCGCGGCCGCGCTGGAGTTCTTCAACAGCCTGCTAGGTCAGAGTCTTGACGTTGGCGAGAGTACGTACCCGCTTGGTGGCGGCATCCAGCTTGTCGAGCAGATAGTCCAGATCATCCTTGGGAATGCTCTGAAACAGCGTGAGCGCCCGCTCGACCATGCGCTGACGGAAGATCAAGGGGTTGTCCGTCATGCCCTCTTGCTCAAGCTGATGGTGCAGCTCGATCGCCGCCCGGAAGGGGGCGAACAACCGCACCGGCAAACCGGCTCGATCGAACAAGGTGCGCAGGCCCAGCGGCCCCGAGTCATGCACCAGCAACCAGGCCCGCTGGTGCGGGACGCGCGCCAGCTCCGCCAGCGCGTATTCGATGAAGGCGATCTGCCCAAGGCACACCGCGCGCATAATGAAAGACGGGGTGAGCCGCCCATGCACATTCAATTGATGCGCAAAGCTGGCCAAATCCTGTTGGCGCCCCGCCTGCTCCACCAGATCCAGCGTGGCGCGCTCACGCGCCCCGGCAGCCAGATCGATCGCCACCTGCGCCGGCAATTCATGGTGATTGATCAGATAATCAAACATCTCGCCGGACACGAGCGCGATCAGCTTTTCGGCAACGCGGGTGGGCAATTTGTTGCGCTGTGCCATCTGGCCGGTGATGGTTTCGTTGCCACCAAAGCGGGAGAGGACGGTGTTGAGCCCCTCTTCGGCAAAATCCGCCCGCTCATTTTCCAAGGCGCGCTTGACCGCCTCTGGCGCGCCGCGCTTGGCCAGCACGTCAGTCACGGCGCTGCTCAAGGTTTCCCGCGCGGCGATGGCCATTTGTTTGGCGAACGGAGCCGCCGCCAACACCTCGATCAAATCCTGATCAGACAAAGAGGGCGAATGCTCCAACACCGGCAGCGCCACCGCCTCCACGTCCTTGGCCAAAGCCCGGGCGATATCGCGCGGCAGCTTGGGCGAGCTGCGCAAGGTGACAGCCAAAGCTCGGCGCACATGCACCACCGCATCTTCGGCCATCAGCCGCATAATGCTTTCGGCGTGAACCCGCTCTTCTGGCGTCAGGATCGCACGATCCACCGTGAAGCAGATTTTTTCCGCCGCGGCGGCGCGCTCGCGCTCCGTGGGGGCTTTCACCAAGGCCCTGACATCAGCCTCCGTGAGGCGCGAGCGCATCGTCACCACACCCATCTCAGTTACTCCCATGGGAATCCGATCCTTTGTCAGAGTGTCCCCCGCTCCGGTTAACGAAGCTTTGGCGGGTGTTTTCGAGATAAGCGCGCGCGGCCCGCTGGAGGGGCTCCAAATCGTCGCCGCCCTGCGCCCATTGTCGGAGCAGCAAAGCCGCCAAGCCGGCACCGGAAACGCCAAAGCCCGCTGGCTCTGGCTCTCGTGCGGGGTTTGGCCGCGGGCCGGGCCGATCCTGCCCAAGCACCGCACCCAGCCGCTCCAGCAAGCCGGCCGCACTCAAAGGCACGCCATCCTTGGCATGGAATAAAGCGTGATTGGCGCTGGCCGCCGCCGGGAACAGCGCCGCCGCATTCCCTTCATCGCGCGCCGCCGCCAAAGCCAGCTTGGCCGCGCCATTGGGGCCGAGCACATGCGCGGCGTAGAGCTCTGCATCGCTCGGTGCGCGCCCCAGCTTTTGCGTCAAAAACGCGCTGTTTTCGTTGGTCAATTCCCCGGCCAGTTTTGCAGACAAAGCGGGATCGAAACGCCGCTCCAAGGCCCGCGCCCGCGCCGCCGGATCGCCCGAGCGCGCATCGATTGCCGCCTGCTCCGCACCGTGCTTGGCCCCATAGCGACCCAACACCGTCAGCCAGGTGCTTTCGATGAATTGAAACAAGCCAGCAGCCGAGGAGGTCGTGGCCTTCGCGCCGGGCGCCAGGCTGCTTTCCTGCTGCGCTGTTTTGAGTAAATAGCCGAAATCCGCGCCAGTGGCCTGGGCGGCCCCGCGAATCACACTCTGCGCAGCGGCCAGGCTGAGTCGCTCAATGCTCATGAGCCTGCATGCCGCACGAGCCTAACAAATGCGTTAACGCACCGGCGGCAACGATTGATAAAGGGATTTGGCGATAAAACCCTAATCGTCGATCAAATCAAAGTGGGCGCCAATTCACCGATGGGCCAAGCCATCATCTCCGCGAACGTATTTGAGCGGCTTAGAGTGCTGATTGTCGATGATAATCACCACATGATCAATATCGTCAAAACCATCTTACGCGGCTTTGGCATCAAGCATTTCTTTGACGCACGTGATGCCGCCGAAGCCTTTGACGTGGTCCGCCACGATGCGATCGATCTGATCATCGTTGATTACCATATGGATTTGCTGGACGGCACGGATTTCATCCGCTTGGTGCGCACCGCCGATGACAGCCCCAACCCCTTCGTGCCCATCGTCATGCTTACCGCCTATTCCGAAAAGACCAAGGTGATGAAATCGCGCGATGCGGGGGTTTCGGAATTTTGCTGCAAGCCGGTGACGGCCAACGAATTGTATAAAAAGGTGGCCGGCGTCATCAACAAGCCGCGGGCCTTCGTGCGCTCTTCCGGATATTTTGGGCCCGATCGGCGGCGCAGAAAAAACCCAACATACGCCGGTGCAGAACGGCGCAAGCAAGCTGTCGAATTCGTTGAGCCGAATCACCCGACGGACTATTAATACTTTTCGCGCGCACGATCCGCTTTGCCTTTTCTCACCGCGGCGGTGTGTACGAACAGGGGCTCGAAATGCAGGCAAGTTCGCCGCCGGGTAGTGCGCGCCAGCCAACCAGCCAGATTCTGGTGATCGTGTGCACCATCGTACTGGGGCTGTGCTCTGTGGGCGCGGGTTTGCGCGCCTATCAACGGTGGGAAGCCGCCGATTCCGCACCCGCCGCGTTGGAGGCCGCCAAGGCCAGCGCTGCGCGCGCGCATGCCCAGGTGCTGCGCACCCAAAACGCGCTGCAGTCGGCGTTGGAAAATTTTGCGCTGACGGGGGATGCGGTAAGCGCGAGCGAGCCGCTGCGCCAAACCACGCTCGGCTTTGTGCTGTTCCAGGGCAATGGTCAGCCGGCCGTGGCGAGCGACGCCGCCGCGGTTGCGCCCGCGCTCAAGGGCTTGGCCAATGCCCAGCGCACGGGGCGCGCGGTGCTGCTGGCCCCCGATCGGCCGGGCATCCTCATGGTCGCGCTCCGCAAAGGCGATACGGGCGCGGTTGCGTTGCTGATCCCCGATCTGGGCACCAGCGTCTACGTGCCGCAGATCATGGCCGCTCAGGCCAAGCTGCCCAAGGGCACGCAAGCAGCCCCGCTCGGCGGTGGCGGCCTGCTTATCACCGCCAGCAATCATCTTGCGTGGGTGCGCTGGCTCTTCCTCGGGGCTGATGCCCTGCTGGCGCTGGCCCCGCTGGCGATTGGTTTGGTGCTGCTGAGCAATTGGCAGCGAGAGCGCGCCGGCACCAGCGCGCTGACGCAAGAATTGGCGCGCGCCCGCAAGCGTTTCGGCGTGGCCGTGAACGGTGCCAGGGCTGGCGTGTTCGAATACTCCGCCGCCAATGACGGGATTTTCCAAATTTCCGAGCGCTTGCGCGCCATGCTCAACGCCCCCGCAGATCAGCTGGCCTCCCGGGCCTTTCTTGGCCTGATCACGGAAAGCGATCGGCCCAGCGTCGTGGCGGGTTTGGCCCGCGCAGCCGAAAGCGGGGTGCTGGAGCTGGCCTTTCACATCGCCTCGCGCCCCGCCGCCCTCATCGAAATGCGGGGGCTGGCCATCGATAGCGGCGAAGGCGTGGGCGTGCGCTTTGTCGGCACCGCGCTTGATGAAACCCCGCGCCGCGAAGCGGAAAGCCGCGCCTCGATCATGGAGCGTCGCCTGCGCGCAGCCATCGAGGGCTATAACGGCCCCTTCGCCTTATGGGACGCCAAGCGCCGCTTGGTCACTTGCAATGCCAGTTATCTGAAAGCCTTTCAGTTATCGGGCCATGCCAAGCCGGGCTCGCCCTATGAGGTGCTGGCCGCGGCCAGCCTTCCAGCCATCAGCCTGCAGCGCCATGACGAAAGCGATCCGCATCTGCGGGAAATCGAGCTGGTCAGCGGGCAATGGTTTCAGGTGATCGAGCGCGTCACGCCCGATGGCGGGCTGGTCACCGTCGGCACCAATATCACCCCGCTGAAAGAGCATGAGCGGGCCTTGACCTCGAGCGCGCGCGACATGCGCACCACTTTGGCGCAATTGGCGCGCTCCGAAGGGCGTAACCGCGAGCTGGCCAAGAAATACGAAGAAGAAAAGTTGCGAGCAGAAGAGGCCAGCCGCGCCAAAAGCGCTTTTTTGGCCAATATGAGCCACGAATTGCGCACGCCGTTAAACGCCATCATTGGCTTTTCTGAAGTCATCTCCACGGAGATATTCGGTGCGGTGAGCAATGCGCGCTATCTGGAATACAGCAAGGATATCTTTGCCAGCGGCCAATTGCTACTCGATCTGATCAACGATATTCTGGACATGGCCAAGATCGAGGCCGGCAAGCTGACGCTAAGCCCCAGCCCGCTCGATCCGCGCGAAGCGATTGATCAGGCCGTGCGCTTGATGCGCCGGCGCGCAGAAGAAAAAGGCCTGCAGCTGATCGTCGAGAACGAAGTGATGGGCATGATCGAAGCCGATCATCGCGCGGTGAAGCAGATGCTGCTCAATCTGTTGTCCAACGCCGTGAAATTCACGGCGCGCGGAGCGGTGATGATCAAAGGACGCGGAACAGTGGATGGCGGCGTCACTTTCACGGTCGCTGATACAGGGCCCGGCATTCCGCCCGAGTTTTTGCCGCTATTGGGCCGCCCGTTCGAGCAAGTGGAGATTTCCAGCAGCGCCAAGCAAGGCGGCACGGGCCTTGGCTTGGCGCTGACCCGCTCTTTGGCGGAAATGCACGGCGGTGAGCTGCGTATCGAGAGTGAGCTCGGCCGTGGCACCATGGCCATGATCACTTTGCCGGCTCGCTTCGCCCCTGCGGTACCAAACGCACACGAAGCGGCATAAGTCCCGCTGTCATGCCGATGCGGCGATCACGTCGCGGCACAAAGCGCGCGCCGGCTGTGCGCCGTTAAGGTGGATACGCGCTGTCACGTGAAAATCTGGATCGCCCAAAGCCTGCGCCATGCAGCTGAGCAAGCGCCGCGGGGCTAGATCCGGAGTGAAGGGGCCCGGCCAGGCCACCCGCTTGATCTGTTGCAAAATCGTCAGCCTGCGCCAGCGCGCGCGCAGTGCTTCGGCTTCGTGGGGTGTCAAGGCCCCTGCTTGCGCCAAGCCCGCGATCGCGTCACCCAAATGGGCCGACACTGCCAGGCCGGATCGGCGCACCGCGCAGAGCAGGCGCGCCTGCACCGCGAACTCGACGTCCACCAGCGCGCCGGGCGCGAGCTTGAGATCCCATGCGCTATGCGGCGGGCGTTCGCTATCCATGCGGCTGCGCATGGCCAGCACATCACCGATCTGCGCGCCACCATCGCGCGGGCGCATCAGCGCAGCCTTGGCAACAGCCATGACCTGGCGCGCCAGGCCAGCATCACCGGCAATAAAGCGCAGGCGTGTGAGGGCCATCAGCTCCCAGGTCCAGGCCTCTTTTTCGTAATAGTGCGCGAACGAAGACAAGCGCACCGCGATGGGGCCCTTGGCCCCCGAAGGGCGCAGCTGCATGTCGATGGCGTAAAGCGGCCCCTCACTGGTCGGAGCTGAAAGGGCGGTGATCAAAGCCTGGGTCAACCGCGCCGCGCTATCGCCCCCCTCGCCGGCCCCGTCATAAACCACCATCAAATCGAGATCGGAGCCGCTGGCCAATTCCTGGCCCCCAAGCTTGCCCAGCCCCATAACCGCCACGCGCTCGGGAATGGCCCGGCCGCGCCGAGCAAAATCGCGCTGCACGGCATCAAGCAAAGCACCGATCGCGGCGTCCGCCAGGCAGGCATGCGCCCGCCCCACTTCCGCAGCATCAAGGTGCCCCGCCGTGAGCAGCAGCGCCAAGCGCAGGCTTTCGTCGCGATGCGCGCGGCGCACGCTATTCAGCGCAGCCTCCAGATCGTCCAGCCCGCGGACGCTGGCCTCCAGCTCCGTGCAGGTTTGGGCCAGTTCGGCGATATCGGCGCGATGCTGCCAATCAAGCAAGATATCCAGCGCCGCCGGGCGCGCGCCAAGCTGCGCCGCCAGCTTGGGTGCCGCGCCGCAGGCATCGAGCAGACCCGCCAACACCCAAGGCCGTGCCACGAACAGCGAGAGCGCCTGCACACCATGCGGTAGGCGCGAGAAAAAGCCGTCAAAGGCCTGGAAGGCCGCGTCCGCCTCCCCGGTATCGCTGAAGGCCCTCAGCAAAGCCGGCGTCACTTCGGTCAACAATTCGCGCGCGCGCTGGGAGCGGGTGGCGCGCACCCGCCCGTGATGCCAGCCGCGCACCGCTTCGGTGACCAATTCCGGTTGGCCAAAGCCCAGCCTCCGCAAGGTGTTCAGCGTTTCTGGATCATCCTCGACGCCCGTGAAGGATAGGCTGCCCAAGGGATCAGCCAGGCTGTCCGAAGTTGGAAACACCACGCCGTCGCGCCGTACGACTTCGCGGCGCACCCCGCCAAGCGCAGCGCTGAGCTGGGCAAAATCGGGCTGGCCACATAGCCCCGCCAGGCACGCGCGCGCATTCTGCTGAGCGGGGATGGCGTGGGTCTGCTCATCCTCCAGCATTTGCAAGCGATGCTCCACGCCGCGCAGCGCGCGATAGCAATCGCACAGTGCCTCGGCATCGTCCTGCGCGATCGCCCCGGCCTTTGAGAGCGCGATCAGCGCCGCGCAGGTGCCGCTTTCGCGCAGGCTTTCTTGACGCCCACCCAAAATGAGCTGCTGGGTCTGCGCCAGCAATTCGATATCGCGAATGCCGCCCGGGTCACGCTTCAAATCAAAGCAAACGGCCTCCATCTGCGCATTGCCGGAGGCGGCGGCGATCTGGCGCTTGATCGAGCGGATATCGGCGATGGCCGCGAAATCGAGATGCCGGCGCCACATGAAGGGGCGCAAAGCGCGCAGAAACTGCGCGCCGCGTTCGCCATCGCCCGCGATCTGCCGCGCCTTGATAAAGGCGGCTCTTTCCCAGTTTTGGCCAAGCGTTTGATAGTAATACTCCGCGGCCGGCAGCGCCACCGCCACCGGGTTGGAGGCAGGATCGGGGCGCAGCCGCAGATCGACGCGGAACACATAGCCTTCCACCGTGCGCTCTTCGAGCAGCTTGGCCAGGTGCTGCACCAGGCGCACCACGCGCTGGCGCGCATCCGCGCCAAAAGCATCCGGATCGTAAAAAACCGTCAGATCGATATCGCTGGAATAATTGAGCTCGAACGCGCCCAATTTTCCCATGGCCAGCACGACCAGACCCGCCAGATTGGCATCAGGCGCCAAGCCGGCTTTCTGCGCCGCCGCGCGCAGCGCCGCCCGCACCGCGCCATCTGCGAAGCGGCTCAGGGCCATGGTCACCTCCTCGAGGGACCACAAACCGGATAAATCTGCGCCCGCGCAGGCGAAATGCATATCGGCTTTGGCGCGCCGCAAGCGGATGGCCGCCTCTTCGAGCGTGCCTTCGGCTAATGCGTCGGCCTCGGCGCAAGCCGCATCGACCATGCCGCGCGGGCCCAAATCCGCCAAGCGTGTCAATCGATCGGGGTTTTGCGTGGCCAGCCGGCGCAGATAGCCGCTGAACCGCCCCGCCACCTCCAGCGCCGCGCAGGGATCGCCGGCAAGGGGCCGCAGCACCGCTGGGCCCAACCCAAAGCGGGCACTCATGGCGCCGGCATGGTCAAAACGGCGCGCAGGCCCGGCCCAGCCGCCCCGCTTAGCCCGTCTTCGAGCACGAAGCGGCCCTCGTGCAAATCAGCGACGGCGACCACCAGGCTAAGCCCGAGGCCAGCCCCGGGCGTCGTGCGCGCCGCTTCCAGGCGCACAAAGCGCTCCATCACCCGCTCACGATCCTCCATCGGGATACCCGGCCCGGAATCGGCGATGCTCGTCTCGATCAAGCCATCGGCGCGCCGATGCGCGCGTACGTGCACCCGCCCGCCTTCCGGGGTGTATTTCAGGGCGTTTTCAACGAGATTGGCGAGCGCCTGATTGATCAGGCTGCGATCGCCCTTGGCGAACAGCCCTACGGCCACTTCTGCGGTGAAGTGCAAATTCTGCTCCTCTGCCACTGGGCCGTAAAACTCCGCCAATTCCTCTACGATCGCGGATACATCCACCGGCTCGAATTGCCAATTGGTGGCAGTTTGCAGGCGCGCCAAGCGCAGCACGGCGTTGAAGGTGGCGAGCACGGCGTCGGTTTCCTGCGCCGCCGCGCGCAAGGCTTCGCGATCGGTCTCGGAATTGGGATGGCATTCCAGCGCCGCTTCCAGGCGCTGACGCAGACGCGCCAATGGTGTGCGCAAATCATGCGCGATGGAATCCCCAGCATTGCGGCTGGACAGCACCAGCTTCTCCAGCCGAATCAACATCGCGTTCAGCCCGCTGGCCAGCACGTCAAACTCATCGCCCGCCACTCGCGTCGGCGCGCGCCGGGTCAGATCACCGGCCATCACCTCCCTGGTGGTGCGGGTGATGTCCTGAATGCGCCGAACGGCCTGGCGGCTGGCCAAGATCCCACTGACCAAAGACAAGAGCAGGCCCAAAATGGCCCCGGTCCACACCGCCTGGGTGATCCGGCGGACGATGGCGCGCGCTTCGCCCATATCGCGGGCCACCAACAGAATGGGGCCGTGCAGCAGCCGACCCACGCGGCCATGCGCGCGTCGGCGCTCTGGCGCGTTTTGCGTGCCCGCCACGAAGGTGAAGGCCGCGCGCTCTCCTGCGCCGGCTGGCGTTTGCGGCAAAGCGCTGAAATCGCCGGAGATCACCGCCCCGGACTCGCTTGCCAGCAGATAAAGCAGCTGCCCAGAGGCGGCGGCGCGCTCAATCACCTCTTGATTGAGCCGTTTGATGCCGCCTTGGTAATAGATCTGCTCGAGGGCCGCGAATTCCCCATTCGCAGCTTGCTCGGCTTCCCGCGTAAGCTGCACCGCCGTGGTGACATACACGTAAGACAGCAAAGCCGCGGCAAACAGGATGAATACCGCCGCTTGGGCGAGGGCCAAGCGGAAGGTGGTGGTGCGAAAAACGGCGCTTAAGCTGGCCCTCATGCCTCCAAGCGATAGCCTGAACCGCGGACCGTGTGCAGCAGGGTTTCGCTGAAATCCTTATCGATCTTGGATCGAAGGCGGGAAATATGCACGTCAATGACGTTGGTCTGCGGATCGAAGTGATAATCCCAGACTTTTTCCAACAGCATGGTGCGTGTCACAACCTCGCCGGAATGGCGCATGAGGTATTCCAACAGGCGAAACTCGCGCGGCTGCAGCTCGATCTTTTTGCCGGCCCGCAACACGGTGCGCGCCAACAAATCCATTTCCATGTCACCGACAATCAGTTTCACCGGCGGCGCGGATTTGTCACGCCCATGCCAGAGTGAGCGCACCCTAGCCAGCAATTCCCGCGTAGAAAACGGCTTGCCCAGATAGTCATTCGAGCCGGCATCAAGCCCCTCGACGCGGTGCTCCTCTTCGCCGAGCGCGGAGAGAATCAGCACCGGCGTCGATACCCCGGCCCCCCGCAAATTGCTCAAAACCTCGATGCCATTGCGCTTGGGCAGCATGCGATCGAGCACGATCACATCAAAGCGGCCATCGCGGCCCAATTTCTCGGCGGTTTCGCCGTCAACCGCCAATTCAACGCTATGCCCATCCCCGTCGAGAGCGCTCCGTAGGGATTGCGCCAATTCCGGATCATCCTCGACGAGAAGAACATGCATCAGCAGCTATTCCTTCGGCTTGAGATCGACACCTACAAACAGGCTCTGCCCATTGCGTTCGATTTCCAGCAGCAGGGGCCGGTTGGCAGCGAGCGCCTTGGCCACGGCGGCATCCAAATCCCCGGGGGTCGCCGTGGGGCGATCGCCGGCGCGCAAAATCAGATCATTCTCCCGCACGCCTTTGCGCCCGAGCGGCGAATCCTCATCGAGATCGGTGATGATCAGGCCCAAATCGCCGGCGCCCTTATTGAGGCGCGAACGATCAGCATTACTGAGCGGGCGCACTTTGGCCTTCAGCGCGGCCTGCTTCACACCATCCGCTCCGATTGTGGGACCAGAATCACCGACTGCCGGGATGCCGCGCGCCACATTCTCATCGCGCTCATCGAGCTTGACGAGCAGATTCTTCCGCGCGCCATCGCGCAAATATTCGATCTTGGCATTGGAGCCAACGGCGGCAGCGCCAATGGTGCGGGTGAGATCGCGGGAATCCTTGATGGGATTGCCGTTGACCCGCAAGATCACATCACCTTTTTTGAGGCCCGCACGCTCAGCCGGGCCATCCTTGACGACCTGACCAACCAGCGCGCCTTCATCCTTGCCAAGGCCAAAGCTGCCGGCCAGATCCTCATCGAGCCCCTGCACCTGCACGCCCAGCCAGCCGCGCGTAACTTTGCCCGATTTCAGCAATTGATCCACGATTTCAGCGGCCGTATCCGAGGGGATGGCAAAGCCGATCCCAACATTCCCGCCCGAGGGCGAAAGGATCGCGGAATTCA
>JAKFWI010000206.1 GCA_021731965.1 Hyphomonadaceae bacterium
ATTTCGGCTTCGGGTTCGTCGTGTCCCAGCCCCCGTAGCACCGCTACGCGAACTGGGCCTCTCCTGCCCGAAAGCGCAAAATCGGCTTCGCATCGCGGCTCGCGGGAGTTCTTCAACAGCCTGCTAGACTACCCGTCTTGATTACGAAGGATACGCCAGCACCAGCGCGGTGTTGATCCCGCCAAAGGCGAAATTGTTGGAGATGAAATGTTCGGCGCGCAGATGGCGCCCTGATTCCCCTACATAATCAAGATCAGCGCAGCGCGGATCGCGCTCTGCGAAATTGGCGATGGGGCATATCCATTCTTCGTGCATCATATGGATGCCGAGCCAGGCCTCGATCGCGCCGCAGGCCCCCAGGCTATGCCCGAAATGGCCCTTGAGGGTATGGAACGGAATGTTGGGGCCGAACACTTCGGCGGTGGCCTGGGATTCCACGGTATCGCCCGCCACGGTTGAGGTGCCGTGCCCGCTGATAAAGCCGATATCGCGCGGGCTCAGCCCCGCAACAGCGAGCGCCTCGCGCATCACGTGGGCCTGCGTTTCCGAAGCCGGATGAGAGATGTGCACGCCGTCGCAATTGGTGGCGAAGCCCACCACCTCCGCCAGCGGCCGCGCGCCACGGGCCAAAGCGTGCTGCCTTTCCTCCAGGATCAACATCGCCGAGCCCTCCCCCACCACCATGCCGTCGCGGCGCGCATCGAAGGGCCGGCAGGCCTGCGCCGGTGTGCTATTGCCGCGCGAGGTGGTGGCATAAAGCCGATCAAAAACCATGGCCATGGTCGGGCAAAACTCCTCCGAGCCCCCGGCAATCATGATATCGGCCCGGCCATCGCGGATGGCCTCAAAGCCATAGCCAAGCCCTTGCGAACCCGAGGTGCAGGCCGATGACGTGGTGATCACCCGCCCGGTCAAGCCGAAGGCCAAGCTGATATTCACCGGCGTGGTGTGCGACATCATGCGGATATAAGAGGTGGCGTTGAGCAGGCCCGCTTTGCCTGTCTCCTGAAAGGTCACGAAATCCCGGCAGGGCGGCGTCGAGCCGAACGAGGAGCCGCAGGCCACGCCGGCCTTGCCGGCGCGCAGCTCCGGGGCGTCCAGCAAGCCGGCCTGCGCCAGCGCCTGCTCAGCCGCATGCACCGCCATCACCGAAACGCGGCCCATGGAGCGGCCCTTCTGGCGCGAATAAAATCCCTCATGCGCAAACCAATCGACCGGGGCACCCACCTTGCAGCTCAGATCCGCCAAGCGATCCCATTCGTGGATATAGCGCGTGGCGGTTTCGCCGGCGCGCATCTTGGCTTTGATCTGCTCCCATTCACCCCCCAGCGCGCACAGCCCGCCCATGCCGGTTACCACCACGCGGCGCATCAGATCAGCCCCCCATTGATGCCAATCACTTGGCGGGTGATGTAGCCGGCCTCGTGCGACAGCAAAAACGCCGCCAAAGCCGCCACCTCATCGGCAGCGCCCATGCGCTGCATTGGCACGGCTTTGACGATATCAGCCGGTACGTTTTGCGTCATGGCGGTTTCGATCAAGCCTGGCGCGATGCAATTGACGGTGATGGCGCGGCTGGCCAATTCCATGGCCAAGGCCTTGGCCGCCCCGATCAGCCCGGCTTTTGAGGCGCTGTAATTCACCTGGCCGCGATTGCCCATCTGGCCCGACACCGAGCTAAGCACCAAGATGCGCCCGCCATCACGCCGGCGGATCATCGGCAGAGTCAGCGGGTGCAATACGTTGTAAAATCCATCCAGATTGGTGCGCAGCACCTCATCCCATCCGGCACCATCCAGGCCCGGAAAGGGAGCATCGCGCGTCACTCCGGCGCACAACACCACCCCCCAGAATGCGGGCTTATCAAGAAGATGGGCGTCTAAAGCCGCGCGGGTTTCTTCGCGATTGCGCAGATCAAAGCCCAACACATCCCCGCTGCCGCCGCCAGCGCGGATGGCCTGCATGACGCCCTCGGCCCCGGCGCGATCACCGCCAAAATGCGCGGTGACGCGATAGCCCTCAGCCCCGAGGCGCAGTGCAATGGCCCGCCCAATGCCTTTGCTGGCCCCGGTGACGAGGATCGGCCGATCAGCGCGCCCCGCCTCCTTCATGTCTGCACCCCAGTCTGCGTCCCAGTTTGCACCCCAGTCTGCGTCCCAGCATTCACTCCAGTCAGCCCACCCACATCCGCGCCCAAGTCGGTGGGACGATAAGCGCTAATCACGCCGCTCGCTAGCTCTAGCCCGCTTTCATCGAGAATGCGGCATTCGAAAGAGCCCATGGCGGCACCCCCCATCAGCGAAATCGCCTCGATCCGCAGGCATTCCCTTTCGCGAAAATGGGGTCGCGCGGTTTTGTATCGCCGGCAGCCTAGCAGAAAGCCCATGGCCGGTGCCTGGCCGCCGTGCCGGCGCTTAAGGCTGTCCCAGGCGCACACCGCCTGCGCCATCATTTCGAGCCCAACATAGGCGGGCACGCCAAAGCCCGGGCGGAAGAAAAGCTGGCTCTTGCGGATCACCACCTCCACGCTCACCCGGTCTGGCGCGTGGCTCAGCACCGTGTCGATCAGCAGCATGGGCCCGGTGTGCGGCACGAGCGTCTCGATGGCGGGCCAAGCGTTCATGCGCGGGCCAGCACCAGCGCGGCATTATTGCCCCCGAAGGCGTAGCTGGCGCTTACCATCGGCTTGCCGCTGCAAGGCTCATTTTCCTGCGCCAGCCGGATGGGCGCCAAAGCGGTATCGCGCACACCGTCCCAATGGTGCGGCGGCAGACGCCCTCTTTCCAGCGCCAGCAGGCAAAACGCCGCTTGCAGCGCGCCGGCCGCACCCAAAGTGTGGCCGGTCAGCGGCTTGGTGGAGCAGGCGGGGATGGCATCCCCAAACACGCGATGCACCACGCTGGCTTCCATCGCATCATTCAGCCGCGTCGCCGTGCCGTGCAGATGTACAAAGCCAATATCTCCCGCGACAAAGCCCGCGTTGGCCAAAGCCGCGCGCAAGGCCAATTCGGCACCCGCACCCGAGGGGTCTGGCGCGGACATGTGATAGGCATCGGCGCTCTCGCCCCATCCCGCCAGGCGAAAAGCGCTGGGCTCGCGGGTCAGCAAAAACAGCGCGCCCGCCTCGCCGATATGGATGCCATCCCGATTGGCGCTCATGGGATTGCACCGCCCGCGCGACAAAGATTCCAGTGTGCCGAAGCCGTTGAGGGTCAGCGGGCTCAGGGTATCGACACCGCCGCAAATCACCGCGTCGCACAAGCCCGCCTGCAGGAGGCGCCCGCCTGCCGCCAGCGCCCGCGCACTTGAGGTGCAGGCCGTGGAAATGCTGTAGACGGGCCCGCGCGCCTGCGCCAAGCGCGCCGCGCACCAGGCACCATCATCCAATTGCTGCATCTCCATGGAAAAGCCCATGGGCCAATCGCCGTGATCGCGCTTGAACTCCAAGGCCGCCCCTGCCTCGCGAATGCCGGAGGTGCACGAGCCCATCACCACCGCCAAACGGTGCGCACCAAAGCGGGCGCGGGCACCCGCCACCGCTTCGGCGATTTGCCCATAGCAATGCGTAAGCAATGCGTTCGTGCGCGTTTCCCCTGGCGCGGGCTCCAGCGCCAAGGGCACATGCCCCACCGCCACTTCGCGACCATCGATCAGGCTGGCTTTGGCCAGGGGGCGCAGCGGCGCACCGCTGAACAGCTGATCGGCCACGCTGTCAGAATCGGCACCGAGCGCGCAGGCCAGCCCATAGGCCTCGATAAAGATTGGGGCGCGGCTCATGGCGTGGTTTCGATGCGCAATTGGTAATCAAAGGCAAGGTTACGCAGCACCATGATGTTGGGCTGGGCCGGATCGATGGAAATCTCAATGATCGACGCGCTTGCTTGGGTGATGGTGCGTGCGCCATCGGCGGCGTCCATCACCTCCAGCCCCGCGGGCAAAGCAGCCGCCACCGCCTCGCGCGGCCACAAGCACAAAAAGATATCGGCCAAGACATTCTCCGCTGGCGCCGCGCCGAGGCCGGCCTGCGTTCCCGTCCGGGTGATGCCAAGCTTATCCCAAGCGATACTGGCCAAGCGCGGGCCACTGGGCGCAATGAGCACGATATCCACCCGTTCCGGCGCGAGGGACAACACCGCCTCAAACGCGCCGCGCCGCGCCCCGTACTGCGCGCGTACCACTTGGTGGAGGCTGCGGGCCTGCGGATAGCCGGGCGGCAGCGGCAGGTTCAGGCTGGCCCCGGGGGCAATCTGCACAGCGGCGGAGAGCATTTGCGGCGGCGCAGCGATGGGCACGGTGTGCGGCGGGATGGCGCATCCGGCCAGCGCCGTTAAGGCCGCAAAGACGCAGGCGTGTTGGTGGCGCACAGCTGATCAACCAAATCAAGAAATCGCACCGGATCGCGCACGATGGAGTTTGTCCGGTCCCAGGCATAGCCCGCCAAGACGGATGTCAACATCCGAGAGACATCATTCACAGATTGCGGGCGATTAAAAATGATGCGTTGCAATTTACCAGAATACCAGGCGCCAACGCAGGCGCGGAAGGTTTCGATGCCGACATATAATTCATCGACGAAATCCCGCTGCCAATCGACGGCTTCGCCGCGCAGCTCTTTATCGATCAGCTTGGTGGATAGGCTGGCGGATTTCATGGCGATGGTCACGCCCGAAGAAAACACCGGATCGAGAAATTCTGCGGCGTTGCCCAGTAGCGCATAGCGCGGGCCAATCAGCGATTTTACCGCGCACGCATAGCCAACAATGCTGCTGATCGGGCGGTAGGGCTGCGCATGTTTCAGCACCTGCGCCAGATAAGGCACGTCCCCGATGAGGGCCCACAAGCGCTCATGATCCGTCCCGTCTAGGCCCTCCAATGCCTCGCGCGGGCCGACAGCCCCGATGGAGGATAACCCGTCGGCCAAGGGGATCAGCCAAAACCAGATTTGCCGATTGTGCGGATGGATCGAGATCAGGATTTTGTTGCGATCAAAGGACGGCTCCGAAATATGATCCACCACCTGGCCGAACAAAGAACGGCGCGGCGGGAAGCTTGAGGGGGTCTCCAGATCCAACAGCTTGGCCAAGCTGCGGCCAAACCCGCTGGCATCGAGGGCAAAGCGCGCATCGATCTGGCGCACCAAGCCCGCATCATTGCGCACGGTGATGCTGGCACCTTGGGCATTGCTGGCAAAGGCGATCACCTCCTCGCCAAAGCACATCTCCGCCCCCTTGGCCGCGGCACCCTGCGCCAGCAAATGATCAAAATCCGCGCGCTTGACTTGAAAGGTGGTTCCGGGCCCCGGCGCGCTTTTGTCGGGGAAATAAATGTCGCTGCCCACGCCGTCCTGATGAAAGGCCGCGCCATCCTTGAATTGGAAGCCACCGTCTTGCACGCTCTCCAAGAGATCGGCCTCGGCCAGGAATTCCATACATTGCGGCAACAGGCTTTCGCCGATCGAAAAGCGGGGAAAATGCTGGCGCTCCACCACCTCGACGCTATAGCCGCGCTTAACCAGCATGGCTGCGGCCACCGATCCTGCCGGCCCCGCGCCAATGATGACGACATCTCGCTGCGTGGTGTTCATGTGTCCCTCCTGGACCCCAAATGCGCGGCGAAGGCGGAAAATCCATAGGCCGCGACCACCCCAACCGCAACCGAAACCCCAAACGCTTGCACCGGATAGGCTTGGCTTAAGCCCAACAAGCCCATGGAGGCAATGGTGGTTCCTGCATCCAGGAACACCGCCAAGTCAATGCGCGCGCCGCGCGTTTGGGCCGCTTCATACTGGAAAACCGAGTGATCGATGCCAGCACCGATGACGACGAACAAAGCCGCCAGCGAAAAAATCGAAGCTGGCAGCCCAAACAAAGCCGGCACGGCCACCGCCAGCACCACGCCCAGAGCTGGGCCGGCAAGAATGGTCAGCGCGCGCCAGCTGCGATAGAGCGCGAGCACCACCAAAGCACAAAAGGCAAAGGCCAGCACGATCGCAAAGCCCACCACCGCGCGATACCCCGCAAAGGCTTGGCTGTAGCGCGCCGCGGGGTCGACGAAGAGGGCTCCAGGGCCTTGCGGGCGGGCCTTGGCCGCCTCAGGGCCCAAAGGCGCGATCAGATAAGCGCGCCCCGCGGCATTGCCCGTCAGATCGCTGACAAAGCGCGGCGGGTCTGCCTCCGCGGCGACGGCGAAGGGATCGGTGTCAATGCCCAGCAGCGCCGCGCGCTCCGCCAGATAGGGGCCATAAAGCCGCTGCAGCAGCGCGGCGGTATTGGCGGCGCGGCGCGCCTGCGAGGGGTCCCAGCGGCTGGCGGCGAAGACGTCGGCGCGCAGCTTGGCGGGAAGCGCCGCCAATACGGCCTCTTCGTGCGCGCGCGCACCATCAGGGGTGGCGGCGAAGGACAACAAAAAGCTCGGTGATGGCACATAGTTGGTCGCGGCGCGTACCTGGCTCTCCTCCACCTTCAGCGCGGGTGAGCCCTGCTGAAACTGGCGTACGTCGTCAAGGGGCCGGTAGCGCGCCAGGCCCGCCGCGCACACCGCCGCCGTCAGCAGGCCCACGATGATGGCGCGCGCGCGCGTCCAGCGCAGCCGCGCGAAGGGGGCCTCCAGCCTGTCCCACCATTGGCTCAAACGCGCGCTGTTACGCGGTTTGGGATCCATCAACGGCAGCAAAGTGACGGTGAAGGCCCACGCCGTGAACACCCCCGCCACCGCGAACACCGCCACCTGCTGAAACAATGGGACGTCAAACAACGCCAAGCTGGCGAAGCCCAAAGCGGTCGTGCACATGCACACCAAGAGAGGGCGAAATACCTGGCGCACGCGCTCCGTGCTGGGGGCCCAGCCCGATTGCGGCCCGGTGGCCAGATAATGCAAAGCGTAATCGGAGGTCACCCCGATCAAAGCCGAGCCGAACAAAAACACCATGACATGCACGGAGGGGAAGACCAGCAAGGCCGCGCCCAGCGAGCCGATCGCCCCCGCCGCCGTGACCGCCAAAGTGGCGAGCACCGCCAGCGGCCGGCGAAACACCACGAACAAAGCCAACAGCACCAACACCAGGCTAAAGATGCCCAGAACGGTCGTCTCGCTTTTGGCTTGGCTTGCCCCAAAGGCCGCATGGAAAACCGCGCCCACCCGCGCGGCGCGCACATCGGGCCAGGCCGCGCGCCAAGCTTGATAGCCGCCAAGCACTTGATCTTGCACGTCCAGACGGAAAGCCGAGCGCGTCAGCCGGCCCGAAAGCAGCACGCTGCCTTCCCCTATTGGCTTGCCAGGCGGTGCCAGGCATTGCCCAAGCGCCAGCGTGCGTAAAAACGGATCATGCCTCAGCAGATCGGCGCTCACCGGCGCGATCGGCGCGAACAGCAAAGCCAGCGAGCCACGCGCCGCCGCCGCGCCATCGAAGGCCTGCGCCGAGGCCTCGCACACCAGCGCATTGCGATTGGCATAGAGCCAACGCGCCAGCGCTTCACCCTCGTTGGAATCGGGCACATAGACGCCGGTGCCGGTCAGGGCCCTGTTAAGCGCAGCGCCCGCCTGTGCCGCGCGCGCGCTATCCTTGGCCGTAACCAGAATAAAGATGCGGCTGGCGGCGGCCGTGCTGGCGCTGCTCATTGCCGCGTCCAGTACGGGATCGAGCGCATTGGCCGGCAGCAAGGATTGGATATCGGTATCGAAGGCGCGCCCCGTCGATACCCGCACCCCGATCACCGCCAAGGCGATCAGGCACCATGCCGCGCAGAGTATGCCGCCCCACCGCGCCACGCGCTCGCCTCACTTGCTTTTGGCTGGTAGTGCCAATCGGATATCCATCCAATCCCCATCGGCCTGCTGCACCTGCAAGGATGCCACACCGATACAGCCCTGCACATCCATATGCCGGATAAGGCGCGCGACTTGCTCGCCGCGCGGCACCAGGCGCAAATGCCAATTGCCCCCAATTGGGGGCAAAGTGGTGATCTTGTATTGCGCGCGCGCGGCAGAAAAATTCCCGCTCAGCACATGAAGCAGGCCGCTGCCGGAGAGGAAAGCGTCGCCGCCGCTTGCCCCCAAGGCTTGCGGCGGGCCATGATCCACCGATTGGGTGACGCCCTCCGGGGCGATCACCGTCAAGATATCCACCGGTTTGGTGACGTGCCAGCGCACGTGCGCGGCCGCGATTTCAACCACGCCCTCGGCCACCAACGGCTTGGCTACATTCTGAAAATGCCGCGTCTGGGTGAAAGCGGTGCGCGCCGGCACCGGCAAAGTGGCGAAGGGATCGATGCATTTCGCATCAGCGCTGGCCATCGCGCCCATCAGGCCCAAAAAGAAGCCGAGGGCCAGACCAAGCGCGCCCTTCATGGCAAATAGGGCGCTAGGCTGTCCAGCAGCGCCGCGGGCGATTGCCATTGCATGGCTGCGTCCGCCACGCTGACCGCCACCTGCACCGATGACGCCCGCATGATGCGCGCGCCGCTGGCCCGATCCTTGATGGCGTAGGTGATTTTCAGCCGGTTTTCCCACTCGATAATCCCCGCAATGATCTCAACCCATTGTTCCTGGCGCATGGGCCTGGCAAAGCGCATGCTCATGTCAATGATCGGCCACGCAAAACCAGACGCTTTCATGGCCGCATAGCCGTAGCCGATCCGATCCATCAGGGCCACGCGCGCCAGCTCTAGAAAGCGCGGATAATTCCCGTGCCAGACAATGCCCATGGGATCGAGATCATAAAATTGCGGCACCGCCTGCACGCTAGCCGAAACGATGGGCGTCATGCGGGGCAATCCACGCCGTCAGCCCAATCCAGCGGCCAGCGGCGCTCGGCGATCGCTTCGGTCAAACGCCGCAGCACCTGGTCCAGCGGGGTATCCTCTTCGATAAAGGGCAATTGCGCCCACTCGATCAGCTGCGCGATCTGCGGCCCCAGCATTGCAGGGGTGAGCGCCCCAGCCCGCATGCGCAGGCGCAGCGCCTGCACGCAAGCGATCACCTGCGCGGCGGCGGTCTGCTCGGTAAGCTCCAGCACCCGCACGGCGTCGCGCGCGGCGATGGTGCCCATCGAGACCTTGTCCTGGTTATGGCATTCGGTGGAGCGCGAAAACACGCTTGCCGGCATGGTCAGCTTCAGCGCCTCCGCCGTCCAGGCCGAGCACGCGATCTGCAGCGCCTTGAGGCCATGATTGATCGGCGCGCGCGGGCCGGTCGCGCCCGATAGATTGGCCGGCAAGCCATTATTGAAGCGTGTATCTACCAGCAAAGCGCATTGGCGATCCAGCAGATCGGCCAGATTGGCCACCAAAATCTTCAAGCTATCCATGGCGAAGGCGATATGCCCGCCATAGAAATGCCCGCCGTGCAGCACCGCGCCATCTTCTGGGTCAAACAAGGGGTTGTCGTTGGCGCTGTTGATCTCAGTTTCGATCATGGCGCGCAGCACGGGCAGCATGTCCTCCAGCACGCCGATCACGTGCGGCGCGCAGCGAATCGAATAGCGATCCTGCAATCGCGTGGGCGCGTGCGCGGTATCAAACGCCTGCAGGTCAGCGCGGATTCGCGCCGCAACACGGGCTTGGCCAGGATGCGGTTTGGCCGCGAACAAGCGCGCATCGAAATGGCGCGGATTGCCTTGCAGGCCCATGGTGGCCATCGCCGTAAGGCGCGCGCATAAACGCGAAAGCTGATCGGCGCGCATGAAAGCCAAGGCCGCCAGCCCGGTCATTACCGCCGTACCATTCATCACCGCCAGCGCCTCTTTGGGGCGCAAACGCACCGGCGAAAGCCCGGTTAAGGCGAAGGCCGCATGTGCGCTCATGGTCTGTCCGTTGAACAGCACAGCGCGTTCGCCCACCAGAGCGCCGGCGATATAACTCAGCGGCGTGAGATCGCCGCTCGCCCCGACCGAGCCCTCGCCGGGAATGAGCGGCAAGATGTCGTGCGCCAGCATATCCCCCAGCAGCTGCGCCAGCGCGATCGATACGCCCGACCAGCCCCGCACCAAAGCCGCCAGCCGCACCGCCATCACCGCCCGTGTCTGCGCCGGGCTCAGCATCTGCCCCAGGCCACAGCCATGAAAACGCGTCAGCTGCAAAGGTAGATCCGCGACGATTTCGGAGGGCACATCCGTGGTGCAGCTATCGCCATAGCCGGTGTTGACGCCGTAGATCACGCCATCGCGCGCCAGCAGCGCCTCGACATGCCCAGCCGAGCGCGCAATCCGCGCCAAAACCTCGGGGGCATCGCTTAGCCGAGCGCGCGCAGCCCCCGTGGCGATGGCCCACACATCCTCGATCCGCAGATCCCGCTCGCCCACCGCAATGTCCGGCCCCACCGACTTCCCTCTCACTCAGTTTTCGGGCGCAGTCTTGGCGCTCTCGGGTGCTTGGCCCCAATAATCGTAGAAATTGAACCATTGAAAGGGTGCGACGCGCAAAATGCCCTCCAACGCCGCCGCATATTTCCTCGCATGCGCCAGCAATGCCGCCTGACGATCGCGCTCCACAGGGTCATCGCGTGAGGCAAATTTGGAAAAATGTATGCAATGGCGGCCTGCCTGCCTATAGCAAATCAGCATATTGGCATGGCATTTCAGAGTGTTGAGCAGCAAAAACGGGCCCAGAGGCAAGTTTGCTGGCGCACCCAAAAACGGCACGCTAAGGGTGCGGCCGGTGCCGTGCACGGGTGTGCGATCGCCCATGATCACCACCCATTCCCCGCGCTCGATCGCCGCCGATAGAAACATCGCCGTCGCCACGCCCACTTCCGCGGCCGGGATCAAGCGAACGCTGCTTTGCGGCGCGAAACGGGTGATTAGCCGGTTGAAATTCTCCGCGTGTGCCGTGTGGATAATGACGTTAATCCGTCGTTTTAGGTGGCGCGCGGCGAGGGCGCGCACGATTTCCACGTTGCCGACATGCGCCGAAAGGATCAGCGCGCCATGCGGATCATTGCGAATGGCGTTGAACTGATTGCTGTCTATGCCATCAAGGGCATCGCGGCGAATATCCCCAATCCAAGAGGCGAATTTATCGAGCATGGCCACGCCGAAGGCATAGAAATGCTGCAGAGAATGCCAATGCCCCGGCTTACCCGGCCAGGCATTCACCTGCCAAATACGGCGCAGATAGGCCTTCGATGCTGCGCGCTGTACCCGCCCGGAAATATAGAAATAGGCAATGACCGGCCCCAGCACAATCAAACACACTTGGCGCCCGAATACACGATAAATGAAGGCCAAAGCGGCGGGGCCCCATTGCACGCCACGCTCTTGCAGATTGGACCAATATTGCCGATCTTGCGCCATAATTATCCGCTGCAACGCCGGTTAACCGCGTTTGGACCGCCCCGCGCGGTGCCAGTGACATTGCTGCGCGGCATAGCTTGGTGGTGGGAGCGGGAATCGAACCCGCGACCTTGGGGTTATGAATCCCACGCTCTAACCAACTGAGCTACCCCACCGGGAGGCGAAGAGTTAGCGACGCGCGTGGTGCAGCGCAAGGGTTGAGGCGCGATCTGGGCCAGCCTCCCCCAATCACCCTTGCCAACGCAAGTTTATTGCGAATAATTGCGAAATTACGAAATATCTGTGGTATTGATCATGGGTATAGCTGCAAACTAATGGCTCAATAGCCCAGGAACCGCCATGGCCGCACCGCTGGATCTGATCGACGCGCGCATTTTAGAAGTCATCCAATTGGATGCCAATCTGCCGGTCGCGGAGATCGCGGAGCGCGTCGGGCTGTCCTCCAGCCCCTGCTGGAGGCGCATCAAGCGCATGGAAGAGGCGGGGATCATCGCCCAGCGGGTGACGCTGCTGGATCTCGAGCGGATCGGTCTGGCTTTTGAAGTGATCGCCAGCGTCAAGCTGACCTTGCCCACCCGCGAAAACCTGGAGGTTTTTGAACGCGCCGTCCAGGGATGGCCCGAAGTGGTGGATTGCGCCACGGTGGCCGGGGCGGTGGATTACATGCTGCGCGTGATCACCACCGATATGCACGCCTATGACAATTTCCTACGCGACAAAATATTGAGCTTGGGGCTGGTCTCCGACGTGCAATCGCGCATCGTCATCCGAGTAGCAAAGCGCACCACCGCCGCGCCTTTGGCCTTGGTTGCCGATCAGTTCGAGGGGCGTTGAGGGGCTTTTTCGAGCTGGGCCAATACCGCCCGCATCTCCTCGCCAACAAAGGCGCCCGGCTTGGAGGCGCGCTGGTTTTCCCGGATTTCCCAGCCCTGCACGGTGGCTTTGGCCTGCTCAAAGGCATCCAAAAGCGGCAATTTGCTGCGCAAGGCCACGTTGAAAAAGGCATCGCCAAACCAAGTCCAGTCACGCTCTGGCTCACATCCGAACGAGGAACGATCCGGGGCCGAGGCGGCCAGCACGATGGTTTTGGGATTGGCCAGGGCCGCGCCGTATTGCCCGGCAAAACAGGCTGAAACGATGACGATGCGGTGCTCGGGCCCGGCCTCGCGCAGGCTGGCGGCCAGCGCGCCGGGGGTCAAGGCGGCCTGCAAGCGCCCGGCTTCCTGGAAGATCGCGCCCTGCGCCTGCGCCCCGTGGGAGGTGATGAACAGCACCAGCACGTCCTCATTGCGATCCATCAGCCCGCCAATGGCCGCCAACGCGCGGTTGAACTGCTCCGGGGTGGCGGCCGGCAGGCCCGCCGCGCGTCCCGGCGCGCCCTGCGCCAACACCAGAGTGCGCCCCTCGGCATTGAAGCGCGTGGCCAGCACTTTGGCGCTCTGCTGCGCTTCGTTGAGAAACACATGATCATCCCACAGGCCTGCCGCAAGCACGTAGACATCGCGCTGGCCCGGCCGCTGCGGGGCCAGGCCGCCAATCGCTTTGGCGAAGACGGCGTCTTGCACCGTCAGCTCAGCGGGGCTGAGCACGATTTCGTTGGATTGGATGCGATCCGCGCGCGGCTTCACCTGCGCCTGGGCCTGCCCCAGCAGCATGACCAATCCAATGAGCCCAAGGCCATAAACCCAACGCATGTTGCACCCCGTTCAAATTCAAGTGTGTACCCGCACGCGCCGGAAGGCAACGCCCCCTCGCGCGGAGACAATTTGCTCGTTACAGCAAGGCATGCACATCTATTGTCTCGGAATTGCCGGTGCCGGCGTCAGCGCGTTGGCCTCCATGCTGATCAGCGAAGGCCACACTGTTTCGGGCTCCGATGAGGCGGCCTTTCCCCCGGTTTCGACCTATCTGGAGCGGATCGGCGCGCCCTTCCATAATGGCTTCGATGCCGCTCTGCTGCCCGCGCGCATCGATCAGGCCATTATCGGGACAAGCGCCAAACTCAGCGGGGCGGAAAATCCCGAATTGGTGGAATTGCGCCGGCGCGGCGTGCCCTGCAGCACTTTCCCGCAGTTTTTGGCCACCTATACGCAAAGCCGCGCAAATTTGATCGTGGCCGGCAGCTTTGGAAAATCCACGCTCACAGCCTTGATCGCCTATCTGCTGCGCGCGGCGGGGCGCGATCCCGGCTGGTTCATCGGCGCGGTGCCGCTAGATTTGGAGCGCACGGGGCATTGGGGCAGCGATGCCGAAATGATCCTGGAGGGCGATGAATATGTCGTCTCCGAGGCGGATCGCCGGGCCAAATTCCTGCTCTACCGGGCCAGGGATATCTTGATCAGCTCCCTCACGCATGATCATTTTAACATGTATCCGACGTTTGAAAGCTATCAGCGCCCGTTCGCGGAGCTGATCCGCCAGCAAACGCCCGGCGGCCTGCTGATCTGCGCGCGCGGCTATGAGGCGCTGGCCCGCATCGCGGCCGGGCAAAAAATCGTTTGGTACGGGATCGGCGAGGGGGAGGGCTTTTGCGCGCGCGATATCGCCATCGGGGAGCGCACGCGCTTTACGCTGACGGGCCCGAAGGGATTGGCTTTGCCCCTGGAAACCGAGCTTCTGGGCCTGCACAATATCGAAAACCTGGTGGGCGGCGCGGCCTATGTGCTGAGCAAGGGCTTGATCGCGCCGGCGGATCTGCAGCGCTTGATCCCGGGATTTCGCGGCGTGGCGCGCCGCCTGGATAAGAAAACCCGCGCCTCGGCCGCGCCCATTTATGAGGGCTTTGGCTCTTCGCTCGAAAAGGCGCAATCGGCCATCGAGGCGATCGCGTTGCACTTCCCCGATCGGCGGCGCATCGTGGTGTTTGAGCCGCACACCTTTTCCTGGCGCAACCGCGAGGCGCTCGCCTGGTATGAACAGGTGTTCGCCAAGGCCAATTTGGTGCTGATCCTGCCGCCGCCGGCGCATGGCGCGGCCTCGCATGCGCAATTGTCGCAAGCGGAAATCGTGGCGCGCGTCCAGGGCGCCGGGATCGCTGCACGCGCCATGGCCGATGCCGGCCAGGTGCATGAAGAATTGGCCCGCGAAATGCTGGCCAGCGATGTTGTGCTGCTCCTTTCCTCCGGCCCGCTGGGCGGCCTGCCCGCCAGCCTGCCGCCTTGGGCCGACGCACGCTTTGGGTAGGGGGAGCCTCGACACACATGGCTAAGGCGCCAGGAGCACCCCAAGAGCTTGCGCCGCTTTGGCCATCCGCTCATCGAACGTAAAAAGCCGCGCCCCGAGCCGATGCGCGATCGCGATGTGGAGCGCGTCTGCGCCGCGCAGGGCCAGGTCGAAACGGCGCACGAATTGGATCGCGAGCGCGACGTCCGCTCTGCCCGTTTCCGCAGGAACCGCCGCGCGGCCCCGCCAAACATCGAAATCCGCCAAAATCCGCGCTGCGTCCACCCCCGCCAGCGCTTGGATGCGGACGCGGCGGGAGATGACGTTCGACACCTCCAGAGCGGCCCAGTCGGCGATGATCGGAGCCACGGACTCGGTGCGGAGCAGGGCCTCGGCGCGCTGGGTAAACGGATCGGCGAGAAACAGCGGCACCAGAACGCTGGCGTCGAGATAGGCTCTCACACCGCTTCCTCGTCACGCAGCGCGGCGAGGCTCTGGCTCGGAGTCTCGAAGTTTTGCTGGGCCGGCACGCGGCGAGAGGCTAACCAGGCGAGATCCGCCTCCGTAAATGCTTGCGGCGCGGGCTGCACGGCCCGCAACTCCACCACGGGCGTGCCATGGAGCGTGATGACGATGCCTTCGCCCTTGAGCACGCGATCGATCAATTCCGACAAATTGTTTTTCGCGTCAGCGACGCTGTAAGAGGTCATCTGCTCATTCTAGCCAAATCATGGCCATAAATCCAGGCAAAAGCCGCCCACCGAGTGCGGTCCTCGCGCCGGACCCGATCCCATGACCGCGACTTCGCCGGCACGGGCGTGGCGACCTGGTCGACGATGAATTTGATGCGCGCTTTGGCGCGGCAAGGCTGAAATCGGCCGTTTGATCAGGGCCGGGGCTCAGCTGATCTGGAACCGCCGGCGCACCGCTTGGGTTGCAAGAGCGCGGGCAAGAATGGCAATCTCGTCGCTAGGGTCGAAAAAAAGCAGCCACGTCCCATTGCCACGATTAGCGAGTGTATTAACATGGCCTAAATGCCGCCTGGAGTTTCCTGCCGTGGTACATAGATGTTCACCGCGCCTGCAAACCATCTTCGTCGTGTTGGCGGGCTTGATTCTTCTTGGCTGTGGCAGTGCCGCAAAGGGCCGGACTGATCAATTCCCAATAGTCGATAAAGGTAAATTGACAATCACGTTGCAAAGATCAGCTTGTTACGGGTCCTGCCCAGATTATTCTGTTACTATTCATGGAGAGGGGCGAGTAGTATTCTCCACCAATAATGAACCCACCGATCCAGTCTCCGGCGTTCACCGCTCCCAGGCCCCATCCTCCGGAGTGCTAGTTCCTGGGCGACACGAAGACTGGATTGACCGTGCCGCCGTCGATTCGTTGCTCGCAAAATTTCGCAAGGCACGGTTCTTCTCGCTGCGCAATGAATACAGAGCTGATATTACGGATAACCCAACGTATGTGCTTACCGTCGAGACCGGAAACACAAAAAAGACAATTGTGGATTATGCTGGCGAAGAGGCCAAAATGCCAGTTGCCGTGACGCAGCTTGAGAATGAAGTCGACCTCGTTGCTAGAACTGCTCGTTGGGTCCGGGGTGCTGAAGGTCTAGTCGAAGCGCTTGCGGCAACAGGGTTTGATTTTCATTCACGCGAGGCGGCTCTTCTGACGTTAAATGGCGTAGAAGACGCTGACGACTCAACGCTGGTTGCTCTTATTGAGCGAGGCGCGCCAGTTGAAATGAAGATTTTGGAACTGGATCCGTCAGTGGATTCATCGGAACATTCTTGAAGCGCATTGCTAAGAGACGCGATATTCTATGGCAAACCACACTTGTTCCAGACTTTAGTCGAAAGAGTTTGGCTCGACCGACTGGGCGGGTCCGACGCGAGCATGGCGTTCGCTCGAGGGGCCGCTGGCTGCAATGCTGCCATGGTGGATGTGGCGTTTTCATCCGGTGTGGCGATTGATCTTCCGGCAGCAAGGAGGAGGCAGTCCAGCCAATCGGAGGCTGTCGCCACAGCGGACCTCGAGGGCTCGGCGCTCGCGAATCTTTCTGGCAGCTATCGGTGCGCTGATGAGCCGACAAGGTTATCGGTCGCACAACGCTTGCTCGCGCATGGTGCAGATCCCAATCGACGCGATGCAGCGGGCCAAACGGCGATATTCGGTGTAGAAAATCTCGAACTTTTAAACTTGCTTTTGTCTAACGGTGCGGACCCGCGTGTCCTTGATTATGAAGGCAACAGTGCTGTGTTCGGCAGCTGGACCGATGCAATTGTCCTGCGCCTTCTGCAAGCGGGTGCCAGCCCGGTCGGTATGTACTATGATGGACGAACGCTTGATCAGCAGGCGCGTGAAAGGGACATGCCGATGACCGCGGCCTGGCTCGCCTCCAACCCGAACCCTTAACCCAGTCCCAATTGAAGCGAGCGGGTTTCCCTC
The DNA here is from genome assembly GCA_021731965.1 of Hyphomonadaceae bacterium. GTDB lineage: Bacteria > Pseudomonadota > Alphaproteobacteria > Caulobacterales > Aquidulcibacteraceae. The sequence goes on from JAKFWI010000206.1 coordinate 16,904, forward strand.
ATGTACGGCCACCCCCCCCCCGGGCTTGCGCGCGGCCCTCGGCTTCGCCAAGATCGCCAGCCTTCATGGGGCCAGCTTTCGCTAGGATTGCCGATGCCGTCAATTTCCCGCCTTTGTGCAGCCGCGCTGTTCGCGGC
>JAKFWI010000129.1 GCA_021731965.1 Hyphomonadaceae bacterium
AACACAGGCCCTGCACCGCGCCAATGGCCAGGCGCGCCAGCAGCTTGCTATCAATCGATCTTCCCAGCTGCACCATGGCCATCCCCCGCCCCATTTCCCGCTTTGCGGATCGCCGCCCCGAACACCAGCAAATCCCCGTCGGGGGCCAAAATGATCAGCTCTCGTTGACCGTAGGCTTGATCAATGGGCCCGTAAACGTCTCCCGCCGGCAATGCCATGAGCGCGGGTTTGAGTTCGTCATAAACGCGATCGACATCGCGGACATCGACGTAATAGCGAAAGCCGCGCCTGCCGGGCGCAATTTCCTGATCCTCCTCCTGGTGCGCCTGCATGCGCACGCCCGCCCCTTCGCGCTCGACATAAGCATAACCAGGATAGCGAAAGCGCACCGCAAAGCCCATGGATTGCCAAAAGCTGAGCGCCGCATCGAACACGCCTGCACGCACATGCATGAAAGGCGTGATTTGCAAGGTATTCATGGCGACCTCCTCAGCGCTCTTGGAGACGGCGTCCTTGGGATGTTTCGACAGGCTGCTTAGCCCATTTTATTCATGATACCCGCGATTGTCACGGAGGCGGATGTGTTGGATTGTCAGGAGGGGCGCGCTGAGCGCAGCGGGGCTGCGGTCAAGCGAACCGAGCATGCTCCAAATCCAATCTGAGGCATCGAACCTTGATCAAACAGAAGTGTTTGATCGGACGATACCCTCGCGCCAAGCGGCTCAACCGTATGACGCCATACGCTTTTCACTGCTTTCCTGCCGGATCGACGACGCAGAACGCGATGCCAATGGCGGTTCCCGTGAAAAAGACGGGCTATCTGCATTGCCTGACGTCGGCGCGCGCCGCTTATAGGGATCGGCCTCGACCATGGGGTGCCATGCTGATGGCCAGCACCCGTCAATGGCATTACGCCGGATCGGCTTCGCCATAATGGTTTGGGCCCTTGTCCCCGCGGGCAAAGCCGAGCCAAGCGTAAAACACGAGCAGCACCAGGCACACGGCCGCGACAATGCTGGCCAGCGCAATCTTTATCGGCGAATCCAGCGCCATGAGCTCTTTGGTTCTAATGAAACCCAGGTTTTCGCTCACCTGCACGGCGATGTAGGCTGACATAGCCAAGACCGTCGGCACCACTTGCAACCAGCCCGACCGGTGCAAATCATGCAGCCGCCGCGCGCCTACCGCCCAATTGGCAACGAGCCAAGGGAAGGCCAGGAGCCCGCCCACAAGAGGGATCAGGCCAAGCAGCGCCGCAACCAGAGCGTTCCAAAGCGTGGCGATCCACCATTCCCTGCGCCCTGCTCGGCCACGAAATGAGCGCGCGGAGGGACCGTCATGGCCCGCCACTTTGCCCCGCGCGAAGATTTTACCGCGCCTGGCGTGCAAATACCTTCCCAGCCAAACCAGGAGCAGCACAGCCCAAATGCCCCCAATTACCGCCGACATGGTCTCACCCTCAAACACGCGCGTTGATATGGTTCAGGCATTTGCTGACACGCGTGCACGCGTGCGGCATGCTAGCGACGCAAACGTCTGACCAGAGCCACTTGAATCCCTACAATGCTTGACGCACCGTAACAATATGGCGTGAGGGGGCGCAGCGGACTGCAACCGAGTGCTCAGGAGACAAACGCGTGATTGTTGGCATCGATCTGGGCACGACCAATTGCGCTTGCGCAATTTATCGCAACGGCGCGGTGGAAATGATCCCCAACAGCCTCGGCCACGTGTTGACGCCCTCAGCCGTCAGCGTGGACGAAAAGGATAATGTGCTCACCGGCCTGGCCGCGCGCGAGCGCCAATCCACGCACGCGGATCGCACGGTCACGGCGTTTAAGCGCTATATGGGCAGTGAGCACGTTACCAAGCTGGGCAAGCATTCCTTCGGGCCGGAGGAATTGTCGGCGCTCATGCTGCGCAGCTTAAAGGCCGACGCCGAAGCCTATCTTGGTGAGCCGGTCAGCGAAGCGATCATAACCGTGCCCGCGTATTTCAACAATAAGCAGCGCAAGGCCACCAAGCGCGCGGGGGCCATCGCCGGTTTGACGGTAGAGCGCTTGATCAATGAGCCAACGGCGGCGGCCTTGGCCTACGGAATCCACCAGCGCGATCAGCAATCACGCTTTCTGGTTTTCGATCTGGGCGGCGGCACCTTCGACGTCTCGATCATCGAGATTTTCGATGGGGTTATCGAAGTGCGCGCCTCGGCCGGGGATAATCGCCTGGGTGGGGAAGACTTCAACGAGGTGATCATCGAGCGGGTGCGGCGCAAATTTGCCGCGGAATTGAAGAATGATCTGACCGCGAACGAGCTTTACCAACGCCTGCGCGAAGCCGCCGAGCGCGCACGCCGGGCCTTAAGCGAGGCGCAAAGCACGCGTTTTTCATTCGTCTGGAAGGATCAGGCCTTCGAAACAGAGATAACCGCAGACGAATTTGAGCAAGATAGCGAGCGCCTGGTCGCGCGCCTGCGTGAACCCGTGCTGCGCTCCATGCGCGACAGCAACGTGCCTGTTGCCAGCCTAGACGAAATCATTCTGGTCGGTGGGGCGACACGGATGAAACTGGTGCGCAAAGCGGTAACACTGATGTTCCAGCGTTTCCCCGCCGCCAATATCAATCCGGATGAAGCCGTGGCGCGCGGCGCGGCGATACAAGGGGCGCTGAAAGCGCGCAATGCCGATCTCGCCGAAGTCGTGCTGACCGACGTATGCCCCTATTCTTTGGGCGTGGAATCGGGTGAGCGGCAGGCAAGCGGGCAAACACTCCTCGGCTTGTTTACCCCAATTCTGGAGCGCAACAACGTCATCCCCGCCAGCCGCGAGCACGTTTTCTCCACTATGGACGATTACCAGACGCATGTGAAAATGCGAATTTATCAAGGCGAGTCCCGCTGGGTGAAAGACAACATCTTTCTTGGAGAGCTATCTGTGCCGGTGCCGCGCGCTCGGGCCGGGCTGGCATCAATAAAATGCCGCCTCAGCTATGATATCAACGGGCTGCTGGAAGTCGATGTTGAGGTCGCGGAGACAGGCGTGCAGAAAAATCTGATCATCGCGGATCGTGAGGGCGTCTCAGACCAGGACATGGAGGTGCGGCGCAAGGCCTTGGCCAAGCTCAAAGTGCATCCGCGTGAAACCGAATCCAACAAAGCAGCCTTGGCGCGCGCGGGGCGCTGCTATGAGAATTGCACCGGCGACCAGCGGGAATTCGTCGCGCGCTTGATCGGCCAGTTTGAAGCTGTGCTGGCAAAACAGGATCCGCGCGAATGCGAAAGCGCACGCGCCGAACTCACCGCCGTGCTCGATCAGATCGAAGGCCAGGTCTTTTTGTGATGCAGCAATCGTGCTGGCAGGTTCTCGGTATCGAGCCCACGGGGGACGAAGCGCTGATCCGCGCCCGCTACGCAGCCAAGCTGAAGCAGACCAATCCCGAAGATAATCCGGATGGCTTCAAGGTGCTGCGTAGCGCCTACGAAACCGCGCTGCAAGAAGCGCGTTGGCGCGCCGCTTACGCCTCCGACTCCGACGATGACGACGCCCGATACGATGACGAGGATTCCGAAGACCGCCCAGACGGAACGGCGCGCATCGAGGCCCGCGTCGCCCCAGTGCCTTTCGCTCCCCTCCCGGAACCAGCTCCAGCCCATTCGGCACCCCTTGCGCATGCTTCTTTGGAACCCGAGCCTTTCGATGGCATTCCGGCAGCGGAGGCACCTGCCCCGCCTGACGAGCTGATCGCGGCGCATCGCGCCGCCTGCCTGGCGCTGCAGAGCGCATTGGCAGCCCACGCCAATACATGGGCGCTGATGGCCGCCTTCGATTTGGTGATCAAATCGCCGGCCATGCAGCGGATCGAAGTGTATACGGATACGGAATCTTGGCTGATTGAGCTGCTTCATCAAGAACGCCCGGCATCTGCGCTGTTGCTTGATCCTGCCATCACGTTTTTCGGCTGGAATGATTCCGACTTTCTGCACGCCCGTGACGGCGGGGCCAGCATCATTGATCTGCGCACCAGCATCGCGCTGGAGCAGGATACGGCCAGTTTTCTTGCCCGCCTGCGCGATCGCCGCCACGAATTTCACGCTGCATACCAGGAGACGGCGACCCGGCGACACGAGCGGGGACTTTTCACGCGGCTGGCGTCTTTGCCGCGCCTCAGATTGGTGCGGCGCTTTCTCGATTACGTCGATCAAAAAATGCCCTACGCGCACCATTGGCTAGACGCTGATGCCGTGGCTTGGTGGCATGCGCGCCGCCGGCGCTTTGCCGCCCCCGCGATGCTGGGGCGCTGGGCCGTGTGGGGCGCGTTCATCGCGCTCTGCATCGCGCTTTATGCCGCCCTCGCACCGCGTACCGCCCCAGACGGAACAAGCAAAATGCAGCCCGTTTTGCTCCAAGGCTTTGTGCGCCAACTTTGCATCGATGCCGCAATCGCACCGCCGCCGCGCGAGGCAGCGAATGCGGCGTCACACTGCCAAACCGCGCTGCGCAATACTCCACAATCCCTGCTGCTAAAATCCTATTACGGGGTCAATTTGGCGCGGCAGAAGGATTATGCTGGGGCGATGGCGCGCTTCGATGAAGTGCTGGCCATCAGCCCTCTCGATCCCTTCGCGCTATACGGGCGCGGGCTGATGCGCCTGCGGGCGTTAAGCTCCGTGGAGCAAAGTCTTGGCGCGCAAGATCTAGGCGATGCCTTGGCGCTCGATCCCACCATCGGTGCTCTGTTCGCCTCATTCGGGCTGGCACCCGGCGCGGTCTACACCCCCTCCGCCGCGCCGCCGGCTTTCCCTTTCCGGCCCATCCCGGCCCATGACCAGCCGCGCGGCCCGGCGAACCCGGTCGGGCAATCGGTGTTTGACGAGGCTTACGCGTATTTCAACGTAACGCCCGCTGCCGGCAACGTCCTGCTGGAATGCCTCGCCCGGTCATCAGGCGTATTCGAGCAATGCCGCATTGTCTCCGAGAGCCCGGCACGGCTTGGGCTGGGGGAAGTGGCCATCCGCATTGCCGCCAACGCGCGCTTCACTCCGGCGCTCTTAAACGGCGCGCCCATCGATAATGTGCCGGAATCCTTGCGCCTGAGCTTTATCCTCAGCGACACCCCGCCGAAATAAGCTTTTGCGGGGCGCTCGCAAATCATCGCCGGCCAGATTACCGAAGCGCAGACTTCACTAACGCTGAACTGCAGGCAAAATCCGTGCAAGTTTATGGAACATCCCCGATGGAAGATTTCGCTGCCGCCCACTCCAGTTTCGTCATCGAGCGCGGCTATCCGCAAGCGCCGGAGCGCGTGTTCGCCGCCTTTGCCGATCGGTTGGATCCGCGCGAATTTGAAGCGCTGGAAGGCTGGCTCAGCGCGCACCGCACGAAGTTGGCGGCAAGCCTGGATCGCCTCGGCACGCTACTCGCCGAAGCCGATGGTTCCAAAAACAGCTAAATCCCCGCCAGCGCCTTGCCGGTATAGAGTCGCACGATGCCGGTGAGGTTGTCTGCGCCCAAGCCCGCCGCGATGGCGCGTTGCAGCACGGCGAGGGCCGCGCCGGCCATAGGCGCGCCGCCCGGTGACAAGCCCGCCGCCAGCGTGACATAGCCAAAATCCTTCTCGACCAGCTCAACCGGAAACAAGGGCGCAAAGGCACCCGCCAGCATGGATTGACTAGCGGCCTTGGCCGCCGGGCTCGCTACGGGCGTCGCCGCGATGATCTCGCTGGCTGTCGCGGGCGCAACGCCGTGCGCGTGCAGCCAGCCGATGATTTCCGCAAGCGCAGCAATCTGTATGCCGAACAGCGCATTGACGCCCAGCTTGACCGCCGCACCCGTTCCATTCGGCCCAGCATGATGGATGGCCCCGCCCATGGCCAGCAACACCGGCTCGGCGCGCGCCAGGCTGTCGCCATCGCCGCCCACCATGAAGATCAACTGCCCCGCCTCCGCTTGCGGGCGCGAGCCCGCCACTGGGGCATCAAGAAAGGCCAGCCCGCGCGCCTTGGCCTCCCCGGCCAGGGTCTCCACGGTGCCAATGCTAAGCGTGGAGCACTCGATGGCCAAGCTGGCGCGCCCCATGCCGGCGAAGGCGCCCGTCTCCGCGTGGAGCCATATCTGGCGCGAAGCCTCATCATCACGCACCATGGCGATCACCATGTCGCTGGCCATCGCCGCGGCCTTGGGGCTGCTTGCGATCTCAGCGCCCAAAGCCGCCAACGGCGCGCTTTTGGCACCGTCCCGGCTCCACGCCGTGACCCGGTGGCCGCCTTTGATCAGGTTTGCAGCCATGCGCGATCCCATCGCGCCCAGGCCCAGAAATGCAATAGATGCCATGACTTGTTTATCCCAGCAACAACAAATGAGCCAAATTCTTTATACGGACAGAAATGACGCACCAGCACGCGGCAAGACTCGCTTTTCCAAAGCTTGAATTGCTGCGTGCTCAGTACATGGTGTTAGCGCACGCCGCAAATCCTATAGCGCGCCCTCAAAGTTTTGTGGGAATAGCGCGCGCATGGTTTGTTCGTCGACCGCGCTCTTCAATGTCAAGGATTTGCCAACGGCGCGTGCGCGCTCCACGGCCGGGCGGGCGCTAATGTCCTGGTGCCAGCGCAACACCTGCGGCCAGCGCGCCGGGCCTGCCGCCCCGCTCAGCACGAAGCCCGTGCGGACCAGATAATCCACCCACGCCCAGGCGGCAATGTCGGCTATGGTATAGGACGAACCCGCCAGATAAGGGACAGCGGCCAAGCGCTTTTCCAACACGGTCAAATGCCGTTCAACCTCGCGGCTGTAACGATGCGTCGCATAGCTGCTATCGGTGTGCGCCTGCGTAAAGTGAACGGCCTGGCCCGTGAAGGGCCCAAGTCCGCTGGCGGTAAACATCAGCCAAGAAAGCATGGCCGGTCGCTCGGCGGCTGTTCCGGTAAACCGGTACGTCTTCTCCGCCAAATAAAGTAAGATGGCATTAGAATCAAACACGGTAATGCCGTCATCGGTAATTGCCGGCACTTTGCCATTGGGATTGATCGCGCGATAGTCCGGCGCATGCTGATCGCCTTTATACATATCAACGCCGATCACATCGTAGGCAAGGCCAGTTTCCTCTAGCATAATCGCCACTTTGACAGGATTGGGTGTGTGATGGAAATACAGTTTGATCATAGCTTTCTCCCTGGGTGTGCTGGTGCGGGCCATAGCGGCCATGGCCGGTCTGCATGGGATATTGAGGCAAGCATGCGCAATAAATAGCTCGACAAGCACTAGCATCGTGCGCAAACTGCATGAATGAATTTGGCAGATCTGAATCTCTTCGTCGCCGTCGCCAGGCGCGGCAGTTTCGCAGCGGCGGCAAAAGAGCGCGACCTCGATCCCTCCTCGGTGTCGCGCGCGATCGCGGGGCTGGAAAGCGCGCTGGCTTTGCGGCTGTTTCAGCGCACCACGCGGCGTTTGGCGCTCACCGAGGCCGGGGAGATCTATCTCGAGCGCGTTGAGCCGCTGCTGGACGAACTCGCCCGCGCGCGGGAGGCCGCCATTGGCCACAGCCAAGCGCCGCGCGGCACCTTGCGCTTGAGCGCCTCAGTGACCTTTGGCCAGATGCGCATCGTGCCCTTACTCCCCGCACTGCGCGCTTTGTATCCCGATCTGCGGGTGGAATGTCTGTTCACGGACGCTAATGTCGATCTCATCGCGGAGCGGATCGATCTAGCCATCCGGCTGGCACCAACAATTGAGGGCGATTTGATCGCCTCGAAGCTGATTGATACGCATTATTGTGTGGTCGCGAGCCCGGCTTACCTGGCCGCGCACCCCCCTCTCGCGCAGCCCAGTGATATCGGCCGGCACCGCTGCATTGTTTTCAATTTGCGCCAATTCCGTACACGGTGGATTTTCCGTGACCGATCAGGACAGGTTGAAGACGTGCCGATCGATGGGGATGTGGTGCTCAACCCGGCGGGTGCCATCCGCGATGCGGTATTGGCGGGCATCGGCCCGGCTTTGCTGCCGAATTGGCTGGTGGAGCAAGACTTCTCCGCCGGCCGGCTCACCAATGTTTTCCCCGATCACGCCGTCACCGCCACCAGATTCGATACTGCCGCCTGGCTGGTCTATCCCAGCCGCGCTTATCTGCCCAATAAAGTCCGGGTGGCGATCGATTTCCTCCGGGCACAGATCACCCGCGCTTTGCCCCAAAGCGCACCGGGGTGACCCGAGGGCGAAGAGCCGCTAGCCATCACCGCTTACCGTTCTCCTGTGGATAAACTCCGCTCAAGCCATTTGGTTTTCCTGCACCACGCGCAGCAAATATTTTCCATAATCGCTTTTGGCGATGGGCTTAGCCAAATCGTGCAGCGCATCGAGGCTGATAAAACCCATACGCAAAGCGATTTCCTCTATGCAGGCAATGCGCAAGCCCTGGCGGCGCTCCATGGTTTGCACAAAGGCGGCCGCTTCTAGAAGGCTGTCCGGCGTGCCGGTATCGAGCCAGGCAAAGCCCCGCCCCAACCGCTCGACATGCAGCGCGCCGCGCTCCAGATATGCGCGGTTGACGTCGGTGATTTCCAGCTCTCCGCGCGCCGAAGGCTTCACGGCCCGGGCGATCTCCACAACGTCCGCGTCATAAAAATATAATCCGGTTACGGCCCAATTGGATTTTGGCGCCGCGGGTTTTTCCTCGATCGAGGTGGCGCGCGCTTCGCCATCGAAGGCAACCACGCCATAACGCTCCGGATCCGCCACATGATAGGCAAAAACGGTGGCACCGGCGCGCGCGCGCGCCGCCTGCAAGGCCTCTGGCAGCCCATGGCCATAGAAGATGTTGTCACCGAGGATGAGCGCGGACGGCCCGCCCGCAACAAAATCCGCGCCGATATGATAAGCCTGGGCCAAGCCGTCAGGGCTGGCCTGCACTTCATAATGCAGCCGCAGGCCCCAACGCGCGCCATCCCCCAGCAAACGTTGGAAGCCGGAGATATCGTGCGGCGTTGAAATGATCAAAATGTCTCGGATGCCAGCAAGCATCAGTGTCGCCAGCGGGTAATAAATCATGGGCTTATCATAGACCGGCAACAATTGCTTGGACACGACACTCGTCATCGGAAACAAGCGCGTGCCGCTGCCCCCTGCCAGAATGATACCCTTCACGATCTCTTCTCCCAATCCAACCAAGGTATTTCCAATAAAGATTTTTTTCGGTGTATTGCTTGAAAGCAATTTTAAGTATCGGCCCCTCCCGATCAGTCGAAAACAATTTGATCAGGCGCCCTGGATTCTGTTGCCCTCATCATCCCAGCCTTGCGCCGCAATGCGGTCCAGGCATTGGATCATGCCCGCGCGCCAGGCAGGCAGGCGCACCCCGTGCACTTGCGCTATCTTTTCGCACGAAAGGCGCGAATTGGCAGGGCGCTTGGCCGGGGTTGGATAATCCATCGTGCTGATACGATCGACCAGAGCGCTGGGCCCGCCTTGCTCCGCAGAGGCTTGAAAAATTGCTTCGGCGAAGTCAGCCCAGCTACACGCCCCCGCCGCGCTCATGTGGAAAACGCCGTAATGTTCTGGCCGCTCAGACGCCAAGACATTGCGCGCGACGCGCAGCAAGCCATCGGCGATATGCGGGGCATAAGTGGGCGCGCCGAACTGATCAGCCACCACGCCGATGCGCGCGCGCGTCCTGGCAAGGCGCAGCATGGTGCGCAAAAAATTCTTGCCGCTGGCGTCAAATACCCAAGCCGTGCGCAAGATAACATGGCGCGGGCACAGGCGCGCCACGCGCGCTTCGCCCTCGGCCTTGGTGCGCCCGTAAACGCCCTGCGGGGCGACGGCGTCGCCTTCGCCATAGGCCCCATCCTTGCCGCCATCAAACACGTAATCGGTCGAGACGTGCAACAAAGGCGTATTTGCCGCAGCGCACAATTGCGCCAGCGAGCCCGGCCCTTCGGCATTGATGCGATGCGCCGTATCCGGCTCGCTTTCCGCAAGATCCACGGCCGTATAGGCCCCCACACACGCCACCACGTCCGGCCTGTGCGCGTGCAACGCGGCGGCGAGGCTGGCATGATCCTGCAGATCCAGTTCAGGCCTGCCCAGCGCGGTCACCTCGGGGCCGCCAGCCTGAACCAGCGCGCGCGCCACTTGCCCTTCTTTGCCGACTACGAGCAGTTTCATGGCCCCTTGCCTTCCAGCAAGCCCAGCCGGGCCCCGCCATGGCCCGCTGCCCGCAAGGGAAGCCACCAGGCCGCGTTGGCCAAATACCATTGCACCGTGCGCCGGATACCGCTTTCGAAGGTTTGCTGCGCGCGCCAGCCAAGCTCGGTTTCCAGGCGCGTCGCGTCGATGGCGTAGCGATGATCATGGCCCGGACGATCCGTCACGAATTCAATCAGACTCCGGCGCGATAGGCCCGCCGGCGCCAATTCATCGAGCAGGTCACAGATCGTGTGCACCACGCTGAGATTGCTGCGCTCATTGCGTCCGCCCACATTATAGGTGCGGCCCGCTTTGCCTTGCTCCAGGATCAGCGCCAAAGCCGCCGCGTGATCATCCACAAACAGCCAATCGCGGATATTGCTGCCATCGCCATAAACCGGCAAAGGCTTGCCTTCCAGCCCGTTCAAGATCACCAACGGAATGAGCTTTTCTGGCAAATGGTAGGGCCCATAATTGTTGGAGCAATTGGAGATCAAAACCGGCAGGCCATAGGTGTGCCACCAGGCCTGCGCCAAATGATCCGATGCCGCCTTACTCGCCGAATAGGGCGAGCGCGGATCATATGGCGTCATTTCACTGAACAAGCCCTCAGGGCCCAATGAGCCATACACTTCGTCCGTGGAGACATGCAAAAAGCGAAAAGCCGCGCGCCGCGAAGGTGGCAGTTTTTCCCAATAAGCACGCGCCGCTTCCAGCAAGCGAAAGCTGCCGACAATATTGGTTTCGATAAAGGTTGCGGCACCGGTGATCGAACGGTCCACGTGGCTTTCGGCGGCCAGATGCATGATTGCATCCGGCGCGAAATCGGCCAGTAGCGTTGCCAGCGCCGGGCCATCATTGATATCGCCTTGGAAAAAACGAAAATTCGCCGCATCCGCCACGCTGGCCAGCGAAGAAAGATTGCCGGCATAAGTCAGCTTATCAAACACCAATACCTCATGGCCGCGCTGAACCATGAGGCGCGCCAGCGCCGATCCGATAAACCCCGCCCCGCCAGTAATGATCACGCGCATAACTTAGCCCTCAAACCGGATAGGTGAACAATACGGGCGCATCGCCCAATCTTGGCCACAGCCGATCGCGCTCCGACAATGTAATGTCTGCCGCGTCGACGCCCCAATCGATGGCCAGACCCGGATCATCATAGGCCAAGCCCCTTTCGGCAGCTTTGTCATACGGCGCGGTAACCTTGTAGATCACTTCAGTATCGGGTTCCAGCGTGACAAAGCCATGCGCAAAGCCTTTCGGCACGAAAATCTGCGCGCCATTATCGGCGCTGATCACCGCCGCCACATAACGCCCAAAGCTCGGGGAGCCGCTGCGCACATCCACGGCCACGTCACGGATCGCGCCGCGCACGCATCGCACCAGCTTGTCTTGCGCATTCGCGCCTATCTGCATGTGCAAACCGCGCAGCACCCCGCGCGGGCCAGAGCGCGAATGATTATCCTGCATCCAATCGAGCGGGCCGGTCTTGGGCTCTAACGCCGCGCGGCTCCAGGTTTCGCTAAACCAGCCGCGCGCATCGCCATGGCGTTTGGGGGTAAACAGAAAGACGTCCGGTATCATCAAATGTTCGAACATGCTTGCCTCGATAAAAATTCGGCGCGCGCCGGCCAGGCCGCTCCTCGAGAATGTGGAGTCCGGGTTCTCATCGCCGCGCCATCTAATTCCCTAGTTTAGCGCATTTTCGGGCACAAAACCGCAACTACACCCCGGATCAAGTCCATGGCAGGCTTTTTGCTGAAAATGGGCTAGCCTTGTTGAATATCCCTGCTGGTGTAGCCCGCCGGCTGCCAACACCACAATGTCCCACGGCTGCATCAAATCCAGCGTCGCTTTGCCGTTATTGGCGAAATCCAGCGCCAAAGTCACGCCCTCGACCGGGCCCATTACCTTATCTAGAATCTTGAGCATCGCGAGAAGCGAGCCCTGACCTACGCGGGCACGAAACCGGCGTCTCGCGCTGGGCGATCATCCAGAGAACATGGCCAAAGCGAAAGCCGCCGCCAACAGCGCGCCCATCGCAAGGCTCAGCGGATCAGCTACGGCGAAGGACAACGGACCAGCATCAAGCGCACCTCGGTGCGCAAGCAACCCAATCCGCATGGACCATAGCGCCAGCAGCACGGGTGCCGCCCACAACCAAACCGGGTTGGAGAAGAGGCCCGAGGGGAAAGCCTCTTCCATCAGATAGATGATCAAAATCATCACCGAGCCGATCGCAGCCGAGACGCCAAAGGCTAGCGTCAGGGGGCCATCCTGCCCCTGATAGCCACGCCCCGGAATGGGCCCCGCCGGTGCGGACGCGATCTCGACATGGCGCTTGGCCAAAGACATGGCGAAGAAAAACAACATGGCAAAACTCAATAACCAAGCCGAGCCAGGCTTGCCAACGACGGTCGCGCCAATGATCAGACGCAGGGTATAGAGCCCGGCCAGCAAAAACGCATCGAGAAAGGCCACGCGCTTATAGCGCAGCGAATAGCTGCAGGTAAGGAGGAGATAGGCCGCCAGCGGCGGGCCCATCGCCGGCAAAGCAAGCTGCGCCGCCAGCATGGCCCCGACAATCAAGCAGAGGGCGGCAATCGCCCCGGTATGAATGGGGATAAGGCCGGCCGCCAAGGGGCGGCAATGCTTGCTGCGGTGGCGTCGATCAGGCCCGAGATCGACCAAATCATTGAGCAAATACGTGCCCGAGCTAGCGATGGACACCAGTAAGAAGGCCAGCACCGAAGCCAGGATCGCATCTGGATGGCGAAACTCCCCTGAAAGCATCAGTGGCACGAAAACCAAAAGGTTTTTGGACCATTGGCGCAGACGCAGAGCGCTGCACCAGGTTTCGGGCCCAGCTTTTGGAGTGACAAATGCGCGCTCAACCGGGGCGGCCATGCGCTCCACGCGCCGCTTCACGCCTGCGCTCACCCCCACGGTGACGATGCCCGCAGCCTCGCGCCACACCGCGAGATCGGCCCGGCTATCACCGGCATAGACATAGCCCAAGGGGAAACGCTGCGTCAGTGCTGCCGCCTTGCGCCGCGATTTCAAGTTCAGGCCGTCGCGGCTGCCTTGCACCGTATCAAACACGCCAACCCGATCGGCGACGCGCCGCGCAATTGCTTCGTCCGCCGCCGAGACCAGATGGATCGCGCGCCCTTTATCTTTCTCGTCACGCAGCCAATCAACCACATCAGCGCGCAGCGGCGCGGCATCGATATCGGCGGCGTCAAGCTCAGCAATGCGCCGCTTGAACCGCGCGCGCCCGCCCAATAACTGCGGAACCGCCAAAAGCGTGGACACCGGCTTTGAAAAAAAGCCCGCAACAATGCCCTCCGCGAGCACGTCCGTGGCCAGCAGGGTGCCATCCATATCCACCACCAAAGGCAGCAGAGCTGCACGGGCAAGCGCCGGCGCGCGCTGCGGATCAGGGCTGCTCATTGACCGCTTTCCAGCCGCTCCGACACGCCAGCCAAGTTAAAGGCGCGGTGCATGAAAAAACTTGGAATGATGCGTGAAAGGATGCCAACCGCGTGGGCGACGGCTTCGGGATGCCAGCGAAACGCGATGCTTGGGAAAATCAGCCGATCCAACACAATAGTGCCCATCCAAACAATCACCACCGAAACCGCATTCACCAAAGCGAAGCGGAGAAATTCCTGCCCGGCGGGCCTGCCGGTCTTTTCAAAACAAGGGCGCGATTAAGCAAGAAGGCCGTCACCATGCCGAAGCCTTAGCCCAACACCACCGCGATATCGAGCCCCTGGATCGAAGCGAAAACGCGCCCCGAGGTCCAGTTGACAAGCGCCGCCCGCTCCGCCCGCGAAGGTAAGCGGGCGAATGCCCTTCGCCTTTGCAGCGAAGTCTACTGCCCATGACGATCGCCGGGCTATCGTGAATAAGATCAGTTAGGCCGCCGCGCCTTTTACGACAATGCTTTCGCGCCCAAGCCGTAGGCCAGCAAGGCAAAGCTTGACGAGCCGCGGGTGGCACGCCATTGCTCCGCGCGGCCCGGGCCACGTGCGCGCTTCCGCGATGGGTTGGGGAGCCCCTAAGGGCGGTTTGGCCGGGGGCCTGCCCTGTCAGCTTGACTGGGCGGCAGGTGGGGCTTCGCAGGGAGGAGCGGGTGAGCCGAAAGCAGCGACCGGAGCGCGAGGCGCTGATCGCCGCTGCGCAGGCTGCGGCGACACCAGGCACAGAAATGCCGAACAAGAAAAGCGACGCGCACGGAAAAACGCCAAGGGCAGCCGCGGGCTTCACCGATGCCGCCGAAAATCTTCGGGCCCAATTGGATGATGCCATGGCCCGCATTTCGCAGCTTGAAGCCGCGCTTACCGAACACCACGAGAAATCTGAAGCGCTGGCGGCGGCTTGGGAAGTCGAACGCGCAGCGCTGAAAGCAGCCTTTGACGCGGAGCGTGACGCCCTTGGCCTCCGCGCGGCCCGGCTTCAGAAAAACCTCGGCGCCGATAAGGCCGCCCTTGCGGCCATCCAAACGTCGAAAATTTGGTGGCTTCGCGCGCCCCTGCGCGCCATTATGCAAATCGCGCGGCCGATCCAGTCATGGCGTTCGCTCCACGTGAGCGCGCCAAGCATGGCCAATGGATACGCCAGCAGCACCTTGAGCGACCCCGCCGGCTCCCTGCGCGGATGGGTGCAGATCGAGGTCAAGACTGACTCCGGCGTTCCGATTGCGGGCCCGTTAATGCTGCGCCTGGACTGCGCCGATGGGCGGGTGCTGGCTTTCCAGATTAAAGACAATGCCCCTGGCCCGTTTTTGCTCCGCCTTCCCGACAACGCGAGCGCCCTGACCTTGGAAACTGAAATCGATGCCAACCCAAGCGGTAAGGTGGTCTCGGTGCGCGCGCGCTTACTTGGGAAAGCGCTTGCACTCGCGCACATCGTGCGGACGCGCCCGGCGGATGGCTACCGCGCCTTACGCACCGCGCTGCGCGGCCATGGCAAAGCCGCGCTGGAACAGCTCAACGCCCCCCATAAGCCGAGCGGCATCGTGGATTTCGAGCGCTGGGTGCGCTTTTACGACACACCAACGCCGGAGGATCTCGATCGCCTGCATGCGCGGGCCATTGCGATGGCCGATCCGCCGCGCTTTTCCATCATCACTCCGGTATACAATACCCCTCCCCAGTATTTGCGCGAGATGATCCAATCCGTGCGGGCCCAAGCCTATCCGCACTGGGAGCTTTGCCTTGCAGACGATGCCTCCCCAAATGGAGAGACAAGAAACATCCTCGCGGACGCCGCAAAGCAAGACCAGCGGATCAAGATCACGTATCGCGCAACCAACGGCAATATTTCCGCGGCGAGCAATTCTGCCCTTGCTCTGGCGGGTGGCTCCCATCTCGCTTTGCTGGATCACGACGATGTGCTGCCCGCGCAGGCACTAGCCATCGCGGCCCAGGAGATCAGCAAGGCCCCGCTTAGCGATATATTCTATTCCGACGAAGACAAGATCGACGACCAGGGCCGCCGGTTTGATCCCTATTTCAAACCAGATTGGAACGAAGAGCTCATCTACGCCCAGAATTATGCCAATCATCTGACCATCTATCGCGCCGAGCCGGTGCGGGCGCTCAGCGGCTTTCGCATCGGCTTTGAAGGAAGCCAGGATTACGATCTATTGCTGCGCATGGTGGCCAAGACCCGCAAGAAAATCGTGCATATTCCGCACATACTCTATCATTGGCGAATCTTTCAGGGGGCAGGCAATTTCTCCCTCGCCAATATGCGTGCAGCCACGCTGGCAGCCCGGCGCGCGATCGGCGAGAAATTTCTCGGCGACGGCGTGCAGGTTGAGGTGTTGGAGGGCTCTGGCGGCTATCACCGCTTAAAGCGGCCCGCGCCGCGCGTTTGGCCAAAGGTCAGCGTCATCATCCCGACGCGCGATTACGCGGAAGTGCTGCAAGTCTGCATTGATGGGTTGTTTAATACCACCGATTACCCTGATCTTGAGATCATTGTTGTAGATAATGGCAGCAAAGCTGCAGAAACCTTCGCCTATTTTAAGGAATTAGAAAAACGCGGCGTGCGCATTTTGCCGGCTCCGGGGGCGTTCAATTTTTCCCGTCTCAACAATATGGCGGCGCGAGAGGCCAAGGGCGAAATTCTGCTTTTGCTTAACAATGACATTTCCATGCTGTCTTCCGGCTGGCTCAAGGAGATGATTATTCACGCCGTGCGCCCCGAGATTGGAGCGGTGG
>JAKFWI010000096.1 GCA_021731965.1 Hyphomonadaceae bacterium
ATGCGCATCGGCATGCCCCCCGCGCACCCCAGCGGTGGCGGGCACGGTTTTGCTATCGAATACCGTTTCAAACCGGCGCTTCAGCGCGTGATCAGCATCGCTCATGCTTGCCTCAATGCCCAGCGCCGCCAAACTGGTGACGCCATAATCTTGGATACCGCAGGGCACAATGCCAGAAAAATGTGAAAGATTTGGCGCAACATTGAGTGCTACCCCGTGATAACTCACCCAGCGGCGCACCCGCACCCCCAAAGCCGCGATTTTGGCCTCCTGGCCATCGCGATCAATCACCCACACGCCAACGCGCCCAGCGCGGGTGAAGGCTTCCACGCCCAGATCGGCCAAAGCCGCGATCAGCCAGCGTTCCAGGGCGCACACAAAGGCCCGCACATCGCGCCCCCGCTCCGCGAGGTTCAGCATGACATAAACCACCCTCTGGCCGGGGCCGTGATAGGTGAATTGCCCGCCGCGCTCGGTGCGATGCACGGGGAAGCGCTCGGGGGTCAGTAGATCGGCGGGCTTGGCGCTCAAGCCGGCGGTGAAGAGGGGCGGGTGCTCCAGTAGCCAGATTTGCTCCTGGGCGCGCCCCTCGGCGATGGCGTGCGCGCGGGCGCGCATAAAGGCCTGTGCAGGCTCGTACGGCGTCAATCCGTGGCTATGTGCCCATTCTACGGTGCGCATGGCATTTACTCTTAAGTAACCAACGGCGTCCACTTGCTTAGACGCTCCACATGGGGGTGCGCCGTGACCGTTGGAAGTCAGATCAATTCAGTAAAAGTTGAAATCACGGTGTTATTGGGGCGCAGCCGTTTGGCTATGCACCAATTATTGCGGATGGGCCGCGGCGCGTTGATCCAGCTCGATACCGGCGAATACGATCCCCTGTGGATTTTGGCCAACGGCCACCCAATCGCCCGCGGCGAGATCACCATCCAGGGGGAGCGGCTAACGGTGACGGTGACCGATAAGGCCGATGTCCACGAATACTACGCCAATTTGGCCTAACTGGTCTGATTGGCATTAGGCGGCCTTGGCCACGAACACCGTGCCCGCCGAATAGCCTGCCCCGAAGGAGCAGATCAGGCCGCGTTCTCCCGGCGCGAAATCGCTGTTGTGCTTATGAAAAGCAATGATGGAGCCAGCGCTGGAGGTGTTGGCGTATTCATCCAAAACGGTTGGGCTTTCGTCATTGCTGGCTTCGCGGCCAAGCACCCGCTGGGCGATCATCCGGTTCATATTGGCATTGGCCTGGTGCAACCACATGCGGCGCAAATGCTGCGGCGCGAGGTTGAGCTCCGCCAAATGGCTGAGGATCATGTCGGAGACCAGTGGCACCACTTCCTTGAATACCTTACGGCCCTCTTGGACGAAGAGCTTGTCGGCATTGGCTTGCCCATCCGGTGCGCAGCGATTGAGGAAGCCGAAATTATTACGGATATTGTTGGAGAACTGGGTTTTCAGGCGCGTGCCCAGGATATCCCAGCCGCCGCTGGGCGAGACCGCGCTGCTTTCGATCAGCACGGCCGTGGCCACGTCCCCGAAAATGAAATGGCTGTCACGATCCCGGAAATTCAAATGCGCGGTGCAGATTTCCGGGTTGACCACCAGAACGGAGCGGGCGTGGCCGGCCCGCACGAAATCTGCCGCGGTCTGGATACCAAAGGTGGCGCTGGAGCAGGCCACGTTCATATCAAAGGCGAAGCCCTGCGCGCCCAAAGCGTCCTGCACCTCCACCGCGATGGCCGGATAGGCGCGCTGCAGGTTGGAGCAAGCGCAGAGCACGGCGTCGATCTCACTGGCTTCGCGCCCGGCGCTGGCCAAGGCATCCTTGGCGGCGGCCACGGCCATTTCGGCCAGGATGGAAATCTCGCTATTGGGGCGCTCGGGCAGATTGGGCCGCATCAGCGCCACATCCAGGATGCCCGCTTTGTCCATGACATGGCGCGCCTTGATGCCGGAGGCCTTTTCGACGAAATCGACGCTGGAGGGGGCCAAGGCCGCGCGCTCCCCCGCCGCGATGGCTTGCGCGTTTTCGGCATTGTGCTGGTCAACATAGGCGTTGAACGTCGCAACCAATTCTTCGTTGGAAATCGTGGCCGGGGGCGTGAAAAGGCCAGTGGCGGTAATACGAACGGCGGTCACGGAAGGCCTCTTGGGGTGGGAACGGGATTCAGCCTGAACCTGTGCATAGCTGAAACGGGCTGGCAAGTGCCAGACTGACGGATCAGCAAACCGCTCAAATCGCCGGCCTGAGCTTGGCCAGCAAATCGCGCTCCACCGCCCACAGGCGATCTTGCCCCCAATGCGCCGCGCAGCCATCCACGCGGAAGCTGGGCACCCCCCAGAGGCCGAGGTCGAACAGCTCCTCTCGGTTGGCTTCGGCAATGGCACGCCAGCTGGTATCGCTCAAGGCGGCCGAGATATCGCCACCATCCAGCCCCGCGCGCAGGGCAATGTGGCGCAGGCCCGATTGCGTGGCAGCATCGAGCCCTTCGGCAAACACCCCGCGCAAGAAAGACTGCGCCATCGCCTCGCCCTTGCCTTGCGCGATGGCGAAATGCAGGAGGGCCAGGCCGCGCTCGGTTCCCGGCCCGACTGGATCGCAGATGTCGCCAAACGGCAGCCCGCGCCGCAAAGCCTCTCGTGTGGTGTCGCGCACGATGTATAGCCGTTTGGCGCTTGGCACCGGCAAGCCACGCATGACCATGGGCAGCACGAAACGCAGGCGCACCTGGGCACCATAGCGGCGCGCCAATGCGGTGATCCGCTCCGCCGCCAGATAGGTATAGGGGCTGCGAAAAGATAGAAAAAAATCTATCGCAAGGCCGCTGGGCGCGGCCATAGCGGCATCGGTTTCATCGAGAAAACTGCAGAGTGGCAAGGGCCTGTCGCGCGCGAAGGACAGGCGCTTTTCCAGATAAGGCACGCGATCGAGCCCCCAATACCATTCGCCCTCATAGTAAAACGTGGCCCCCAGATAATGGCCAAGCGTGGCGCGCAGCGTATCACCTGCCTGATAGGGGGCATTATCGAGGCTTCCATCTTCAGGCGCGCCGCCGGCCCATAGTGCCTCACTCAAAGCCAATGCGGCATCGATAAAGGCCGGTGCCTCTTTGACATCCGCCAACCGGCGGGCGGCGTGCATGGCTTGGCCGGGTGTGACCGGTGCGCTGGTGGTGGGAAAGCGCAAACCGTGCGCCTGCGCCAACAAAGCGGCGTCGCGCCGGCCATAGGCCGCGAGCTTTTCGCGCTCGGGCACCGCCTCTTCCGGCGGCGGCGAGACCAGCAGGATATCCCAATTGACGGCATAATGCGGGCGCATCTTGGCCAGCACTTGCAAGGTCAGATAGGAATAGGGATCGGTCAGATCATGAAAATAGCGCACCACGGGCCTTTTGCCCTGCACGCGCCGGGCTGAGGCGGCGCACACCCGCGCGGTGCGCTGCACGGATGGGCTGGTGATCACCCGGCTGATCACGCGTGAAAGTGTTCGCCGCACTTAGCCTCCTGGATGCACGCTTGTGCTTGTGGCACTGCAAGCGCCAACCTATGACCGGGCCGGCGGGCGGGTCAATCTGCGCTGGTTAGGGAGGCGCTAAACTGATGGAGAGCAGCCCCGTCTTGATCGTGCATGGGCTCGATTTATCCTATTTCACCGGCAAGCTGGAAGCGTATCTGCGTGCCCGCGGCCTAGCCTATCGGCGCGAAGAGATGAGCACACGCAGCTTTGCCGCTTTGGCCTACAAAACGGGCTATCGGCAGATGCCGCAATTGCAAATGCCCGATGGCCGATGGCTGACGGACACGCCGCTGATCATCGACGCGCTGGAGGCGCAGCTACCCCCAGGCGGGAGCATCACCCCTCGTGACGCAGCTGGCGCCTTTATCAGCCACCTATTGGAAGACTATTTCGATGAATGGCTGTGGTGCCCGGCCCTCTATTATCGCTGGGCTTTCGCAGAAGACGCGCGCCTGATGAGTGAGCGTATTGCGCGCGGCATGCTGCGCGATATTGCTTTGCCATTTTGGCTGCGGCGAAGCCTTATCCTGCATCGCCAACGGCGCGTGTATCTGCGCGGGGAAGGCGTGACGAGCCAAACCGCACCCGCCATCGAGGCTTTGTACCTCTCAACGCTGGATGCGCTGCAAAGCGTACTGGTGCAGCGCGATTTCGTGCAAGCCCAGCGGCCGACGCGCGCGGATTTCGGCTTATTCGGCTCCATGTTTCGCCATTTCGCCTCCGATCCCACCCCTGCAGGCCTGATGCGTGAACGCGCCCCGGCGGTGCTGGCTTGGACGGCGCGGATGTGGGCTCTGCGCCCTGCGGTGTTTGCGGACGCGGAGCACCCGATCGGCGCGCCCTTGGGGCTGGAGCCCGTCGCGGCGACCATCACGGGCGATTATCTGCCCTATTGCGCCGCCAACTTGGCGGCGTGTAGCCTGCAGGCCAAACAGGTTTCCTTCAAGATTGGGCGAGCCCAGATGCAGACGCCGGTGAATGCCTACCGCGCGGGGCGCTTTGTCAGCCTTAAGCAACGCTTTCAGGCGCTGGAGGAAAGTGTGCGGGCCAGCGTGACGGCTTGGCTCGGCCCAAGCGGGGGGGCCATTCTCGCGGTGCCGAGCGCGGCGATAAAACACCATGGTTTGCCGGCATTGCGCGATCGGCGCGGCGCGATAATCGCGCATCACCCATCGAAAAGGATAGCAAATTCATGATGCAAACACTCGTACGGGTGCTAATTGGTGGCACGGGCTTGGTGCTGTTTTTGCTAGGCGTGCTGGTGTTTTTCGATCCCGTGCGCGTGTCAGCGCAGTTTGGCCTGATGCCCGAAGGCGCCGTCGGGCTCGGCACAGTCAGGGGCGATTTCGCCGGCTTTTTCATGCTCGGCGGCGGCTATGCTTTTTATGGCGCGCTGCGTAACGCCCGGCAATGGCTGCTGGTGCCGCTCATCTTGCTGGGCTGCGCGCTGGCGGGGCGGGGGGTGACGGCGCTGCTGTTGGGTACGGACGCGCAAAGCCTACGTTATATGGGCGTGGAGGGTTTCAGCGTGGCGTTGCTGATGCTGGGCCGCGCGCTGCTCAAACCGCCTCATCGGCATTAAGCGAGAGCATGATGCCGGCACTGGGCGGGGTTTTGCCGGCGGATAAAAATCCCCTGCAAGACAAGCGTCTTTCTGCTATGCATGGGCGATGTCTGAAGCCGATACCACAGCCCTCAAGGAATATTCGCGCGGCGACATCACGCGCCGCCAGCTTGAAAAGCGGCTGCAACGCGAAGTCACGCCCGCGGACGCGATTGTATTGCTGGCTGCCGCCGATTTGCCTTTGCCGGTCTATCTCAGCCCGGAGGGCGCTCCCGGCCCCAAATTGTTGCGGCAAATACTGGCGAGTCAAAAGAAAACCCATGGCTGATGACGTGCCAGCGATTACCGTAGTGGTCAGTGATACCTCGCCACTGATCACGCTTGCTAGCGCGCAAACACTCGATTATTTGCTATATCTTGGTCTGCCGATCGTCATCCCTGATGGGGTATTTTACGAGGCCACTGCCGATAGTGCCAAGCTTGGCGCGGACGTAATCCGCGAATGGGTACTGACCCATCACGAACACGTGCGGATCGCCCCAACGAGCATCTTCACCGCCGCGCGCGCCAGCGCGCAGCGCGTGAAAAGTCTTGGCGAGTTGGCCGCCGTCGAGGCCGTGCAAGACCTTGATCTGCCGCAGGGGGCGCTGGCGATTTTGATGTTTGAGGACGCGCGCGCCGCCCGCACGCTTATTCCGGATAATCAGATCATTGCGATCTCAACCAGGGATCTGTTGGTCGCTTTGGCGGCGGAGGGATTGATCCCATCCGTCGATGCCGTGTTCCAGCGCGCCCGCGAGGCTGGCCGCCACCCGGCGGAGCTGGACCTGCTGGGCCATTTATCGCCGAACGAGCGCGCGGCATTCGATGCCGCGATAAAGACAGCCCGCCCTTTTGGCGTGATTGGCGAGGCCACGGGCGCGAAGCCATGACCGGGAAAGTGACGCGCGCTGCTCAAACCGCCTCATCGGCATTAAGCGAGAGCATGATGCCGGCACTGGGCGGGGTTTTGCCGGCGGCCATGGCACCATAGGCAGCCTCCACTGCTTGCGGGCCATTGCCGCGGCTGATGGTCAGCTGCGTTTGGGCGCGCTGCGCGATCAGCATGCATTCAGCCTGGGCCTTGCGCATGATCACGCCGGGGCCCCAATCCTTCTCGCGTTTGATGATTTGCGCTGGCGCGAAGAAAAAGCTGGGGGCCGCCCCCTCGGCTGGCCGCTTTGAGCGCTCCGCCTCCCAATGCGTGATGCCCACGGCGATATTGGCGCATATCTTGGCCCGGAAATGGCGATGCAGCGCGGCAATCAACGGCCCATCGCCCGACATGTCGACAAAGGCGGTGGCGATCGCGGGATCGAGCAAAGCGAGGCGATGATAGGCGACGACCTCGTCGTAAATCCCCAGGCCTTTCACGAAATCGATATTGCCGGGGGAGGTCAAGCCGATAACCCGCACCTTGCCCTTGGCATGTCGGTGCAAAATGTCCGCGAGGCCAAAGGCCGTCTTCGAGGAGGCGCTGCCGATCAACACCTGATCCGCGCCGAAATAGGCATTATCTTCCATATAATCGAACAACACATAAGAGGTAGTGAACAAAGGAAACAGTAAGCAGCGCGCATCTTCTATGGTCTGCAGCTCGGGTGCGTCATCATTGGTGCGGGCGTAGCGATTATAAACCTCCGGTAAAGCTTGCCGGTGGGCGGTGCCATCGTTGAAGCCGCGCCCGCTGATCTGCTGCGGGGTCATGATCACATGCGAAGCCGAAGGCAAAAAGCCCCATATGCGAGTGCCGATCGGCACATCCGCGCACAGGCTTTCCAAAACATCGGCAAAGCCCCACACCGGCACGATGCCATAAGGATCGGGGCAGGGGAAAAACTTCCAATAGCCGATCTGATCTCCGGCCAAGGCATAAGTGATATTGTTGGCCGTCAGCGCGAACTTGTCGATGCGCAGCAAGGCTTGGCCGGGGGCCAAGGCCGGCGCGGGGTGGGTGGCGATGCGTGCGCGCGTAAACGCATCACGCTGGACTTGCAGCTCCGTTATCAGCACGCCATCACCTCCAGGCACTCACTGCGCATGCACGCCCACTTCCCGCGGCGGATGTCAAGAAATCGCTTGCACCGGTACGCCCCGCTGTTCTCAGTGTTCATGATCACATGCGCCGCGCGCGCGGCACGATCGGGGCAGCCATGACCAACCAATCTCGCGCCATCATCCTTTATGGCATGCCGGGCTCGCTCTACACCGCCAAGGTGCGCGCCTATTTGCGCAAGCGCCGCTTGCCTTTCGTGGAGCGCGCGCCGGCGCACCCGGCCTTTCAGGAAAAGATCATCCCCGCGATCGGGCGCTGGATCATCCCGGTGATCGAGCTGCCTGACGGCACCATTATCCAGGACGGCGCGGACATCCTCGCCCATTTCGAGGCAGTAGAACCGATCGCCACACCCGCTTCGGCGGTGCTGGAGGTGCTGGCGCGGATCATGGAGCTGTTTGGCGGGGAGGGCTTGCTGCGCCCCGCCATGCATTACCGCTGGAATTTCGACGAAGAGAAATTGGCGTTTCTGCAGAATGATTTCTTGAGCGGGCTGGCACCGCGCGCCGATGATGCCGCGGGCAAAGCGGTGTTTGACATGGCCAGCGGGCGGATGCGCAAAGCGGGCGCAGCTTTTGGCGTTACGGCGCATTCCATTCCGGCCATCGAGCGAGCCTACGGGGAGTTTCTGGCCTTGATGAACGCGCATGTGCGCGCTTATCCCTATGTGCTGGGCGGCCAGCCGACCTTGGCGGATTTTGGCCTGGTGGCACCGCTTTATCCGCATCTGGGCCGCGATCCTGCCCCCGCGCGGCTCATGCAGCGCACAGCCCCCTTTGTTTGGCGCTGGGTTGAGCGGATGAATGCCCCGCTTGGTGAAGCCGAAGGGGAGTACCTGGAGCCGCAACCCGAGCTGTTCAGCCCCGAGGCCTTGCCCGAGACGCTCCTGGCGCTGCTGCGCTTTGTGGCAGAAGATTATCTGCCGGAGATGGCCGCGCATGTGGCCTTCACCAATGCCTGGCTGGAAGCCCAGCCGGGGGATATCACCGGCACCAATGGCCTCGCGCGCCCGCATGAGCGCGCTTTGGGCATGACCAGCTATGCATGGCGCGGCCAGGACATCTTCATTGCGATCATGCCCTATCGGCTCTATCTTTTGCAGCGCATTCAAGACGCGGCGGCAAAAGCGGGGCCGGCGGATCAGGCCCGCATCCAGGAGGTGCTGGCCATGACCGGCTTATCGGCTTTGTTGACGCTTAAGACCCATCGCCGCGTCGAACGGGCTAACGCGTTGGAAGTTTGGGGGCCCGATTTGCGGGCAAAGGCGCAGTGAGTTTCGCGCTAACCTCGCCATCAGCCAAAAGGAGTATGCCGTCATGATCGATCTCTATACCTCTGCCACGCCCAATGGCTGGAAGGCTTCCGTAACGCTGGAAGAGCTGGAATTGCCTTATACGGTCAAAGCCATCAGCTTGCAGGCGGCGGAGCAGAAGACGCCGGAATTTCTGGCCATCAACCCTAATGGGCGTATCCCGGCCATCGTTGATAGGGCCGCGGGGGATTTCGCGGTGTTCGAAAGCGGTGCCATCATGGTTTACCTGGCAGAAAAGGCCGGCCGGCTCCTGCCCACGGATACCAAAGGCCGCAGCCTGGTGCTGCAATGGCTGATGTTTCAGATGGGGGGCATCGGCCCCATGATGGGGCAGGCCAACGTGTTTTTCCGCTATTGGCCCGAAAAGATCCAGTCTGTCATCGATCGCTATCAAGGGGAGGGCACGCGCCTGTTCGGTGTGCTCAATTCCCGCTTGGCGGATCACGAATATCTGGCGGGCGATTACTCGATCGCCGATATCGCCAATTGGTGCTGGGTACGCACGTACGCCTGGTCTGGCATTGAGATTGAGCCTTTCCCGCACGTGCAGCGCTGGATGGATGCGATCACCGTTCGGCCCGGTGCGGATCGCGGCGTGCGCATTCCGGTGGATCGGCCAAGCGTCCGCACCCCCGAGGAGCAAGAAGCCTTCGTCAAGGCCGCGCAAAGCATGCTCCAAACTGGCAAGAATTAGCAAAAGGGGTTCGTAGACAGGTGATCTTTGGCTGATCCAGCGCCGAGCTTTGTGGACACCCTGCTTGGACGCATGGGCGCGCAGCGGGAGAGGCTGCGCGGAGCCCTTGGCGCACGCGCGGCCGAAGGCGTGGAATTTGTGATCTTCGCGGCCATGGCCATGCCTTGGATCGCGGTGGGCCTGCGCCCCGATGCCGCGCCCTGGTTCGGGCTGACCATCGCGCCAATGATGGTTATCGGGTGGATCCTTCTGGCGCTGCGCGGGGGTGACAGCGAGGCCGCCGCCAAGGGGCGCAATCGGGGCCTGCTGGCGCTGTGCCTTGCTGCCTGCGTGGCGGGAGGCCTTGCCTGCGTCATTGCCTTTACGCCTAAAAAGGGTAGTGGGGAGGAATGGCTGCCGCCGCCGTCTACATTGGAGACGCAATACGGCGCGGAGCCAATTACGCCAAAATAGGCAAAGATTGCCCGTATGCATGCGGGATTGGAGGCGAGCTATGTTCGAACCGGGTCGCCGCTCTTTCGGCTTGAAACTTCTGCTGGTTTGTGCGTTGGCGGCCTTGATGAGCCTGCCGGCCTTCGCGGTTTTTGGCTTGATTTATGAACGCACCAATCGCGCCCAGCAGGTGGTGAGCGAAGTGGGCGCGACGTTTGGCGGCGAGCAGGCGTTCTCTGGGCCTATGCTGGCGGCACCTTACAAAGCCAGCCGCACCGTGAGTGGCCCAGATGGCAAACCCACCGTTGAGATTGAAAACGGCTGGTATTTGGTGTTTCCAGCGACCGGATCGGGCGAGGGTGATGTCGCTGTCGATGTGCGCCAGCGCGGCTCCTTGTTCAAAGTGCGCACCTACCGGGCCGGCGTGAATTTCACGGCGGCTTTTGATCTTACGGGAGAGCCTTCCGCAGCGCCAGAAGGCGCGGCGGTGGATTGGACGCGCGCGGCGCTGCTGATCGGCGTGACGGACCCGCGCGGCGCGCAAAAGGCAGAAGTGCGCGTCAATGGCGGCGAGCCGCAAAGGCTCGAGCCTGGCTCGAGTTTTCGCGAAATCAGTGCTGTCCTACAAAGTACCGGCCAGGGGGGGCTGCAATGGCTGAAGCTGGATGCGGGGGATGTCGCGCGCCCGGGCGCGCGCCTGTCCGTTAGCGCTGCTTTGGTATTCACCGGCGTCGAGAGCGTCACGCTTTCGGCCTTCGCCAAGGAAACGCAATTGAGCCTGAAGGGCAACTGGCCGCATGTGGCGTATTCCGGGGCCTTTCCTTCGCTGATCGAGCAGAGCCCGGCTGGCGGTTTTTCGCGGCGTTGGAGCATTCCCTTTGTGGCGCGCGGGCTGGATGGTGCCGGCGTGGCGCAATCGACGCCGATCAGCGTCAACCTTGCGGTCAGCGCGCGCCTGCTGGATCCGGCCAATCCCTACAAAGCCGTGGAGCGCTCACTAAAATATGCGCTGATGTTTATTGGGCTGATTTTCCTGGCGTTTTTCGTGCTGGAGACGTTAAGCGCCAAGCGGGTGCACCCGGCGCAATATGTGTTAATCGGCCTGGCGCAGGTGGTGTTTTATTTGCTCTTGCTCTCCCTCGCCGAGCGTATTGGCTTTGATCTCGCTTTCTTGATCGCGGCGGGGGCCACGGTGGCGCTGATTTCCAGTTATGCGGGGAACGTGTTTGAAAGCCGGTCACGGGGCCTTGCCGCGCTGGCGGCCTTTTCGGCTCTCTATGGCTTGATCTATTTACTGATGCGGCTTGAGGATTTCGCGCTGTTGGCGGGCTCGATTGCCGGCTTTGGCGCAATCGCGGCGGTGATGTATTTCACGCGCCGCATTTCTTGGTATGATGGGGGCTTGGGTGCGGGGGCGGCCGGTGCCCCCATGCCTCAAGCACCGGGAAATTCTGCGCCGCGCGCACCTTCGTGACCAATTAGACGTTAGCAGGGCTTCGCATGGGCTTGCTGGCGGGCTACACGCGGGGCTAACTTGGCGCGCGGGACGCGCCCGTTTCCTCAAGGCGAGATCATGGTTGAGCTGACGCTTCCCAAAAACTCTCAATTGCGCAAAGGGCGCAAGTTTCCGGCCCCTGCGGGTGCCAAGCGCACGCGCACCTTTAAGGTCTATCGTTATGATCCCGATCGCGATGAAAACCCGCGCTGGGACACCTTCCAGGTGGATCTGGACGCCTGCGGGCCCATGGTGCTGGACGCGCTGATCGCGATCAAGGCGCAATCGGATTCGAGCTTGACCTTCCGCCGCTCCTGCCGCGAGGGGGTGTGTGGCTCCTGTGCCATGAATATTTCGGGGCGTAATACCCTGGCCTGCACCAAGGGCATGGCAGACCTGCCCGGCGGCACCATCACCGTCAGCCCCTTGCCGCATATGCCGGTGTTGAAGGATCTGGTGCCTGATTTGTCAGGCTTTTACGCGCAATATGCGGCGATCGAGCCTTGGCTCCATACCGATTCGCCCCAGCCGGAAAAGGAATGGCTGCAATCACCGCCCGAGCGCGCCAAGATGGACGGCCTTTATGAATGCATTTTGTGCGCCTGCTGCAGCACCTCATGCCCATCCTATTGGTGGAATCAGGAGAGATTTCTGGGGCCCGCCGTTCTGTTGCAAGCCTATCGCTGGATCAGTGACAGCCGGGACGAAGCCACAGGCGATCGGCTCGATCAGCTGGAAGATCCCTTCCGCTTGTATCGCTGCCACACCATTATGAATTGCGCGCAGGTTTGCCCCAAAGGCCTCAATCCCGCCAAAGCCATCGCCGAGATCAAAACGGCGCTGGTCGAGCGCCAGATCTGAGCACTTGGGGCAAAGGAGGGGTCGCATGGCGCATGTGGTGCAAAAACCCGCGACCTATATCGCTGTGCTGGTTATCACCGCCGCGTGCGCGCTGGCCGGCATTTTTTCTATGTCGGTCGTGACCCTGCGCTTGCGCGCGGCCCCACAAGTGGTGGCGGTGGATAAGGCCGCTTTGGGGGCGGCGCTTGAAGCCTCCCCCTGGTTCGCGCTGACAGCCCCTGATGAGGAAACCCCAACGAATGCGCCGGTGCTTTGGTTGCTGACGGCTTTGCAATGCCCGCGCTGCGAGGAGATCGAGGCACGCGCCAAGCGCCTGGGGATGGAAGTGCGGGTGCTGGCCACCACGCCGCGAAGCGCCGCCCCGGCTTTGCAGGCGGCGGTCGCCGAAATCGCGCGCCGCCGCAGCGGCGCGGTCTTTCAAGATTGGCGCGCGCGCCCCACTCTCGCCATCCCTTCCCCTGTTGGGGTGACATCCGGCGATGTCGGCCCCGCGGCTTTGGCCGGTTATGCCGAATGGAGCCATGCCAGTTATGAACGCTTGGCCCGCGTTACGCAGGCGAATGGCGCACGGCTTGCGCCGCCCGCGCTGTTTTGGCAACGCGGCCGCGAATGGCGCATTGCCGTGAAGCCGGATGATGAGGCGTTCCGCTCCGCGCGACGCGATCTCACGGCTGGCCGCTGACGCATGGCGAGTGTGCAAGCGCTCTATGGCGCACGGGTAACGCGCGATGGCTTCTCGCCCGATCCGGTGCAAGTGGCGGCGGTGCGCCGCCTCGATGCGCTGGCCCGGGGCGTGCGCCGGCGGCGCTGGTCCTTTGCCAGCCGCGCGGTGCGGGGGCTTTATCTTTGGGGGCCGGTTGGCCGCGGGAAATCCATGCTGATGGATTTGTTCGCCCAGAGCGTTATGCACCGCGAAGTGCGCCGGGTGCATTTCCACGTCTTCATGCTGGAACAGCACGCGCATTTGCGAGCCGAGCGCGCCCGTGGCCAGGCGCAGGATGACGTCATCATTCGCCTTGCCAAAGGCATCGCCAAGCACACACGCGTGCTGTGCCTCGATGAATTGCAGATCACCGACATTACCGATGCGCTGATTGTCGGCCGCTTGTTTGAGCACTTGATTGCCCGCGGCGTCACCATTGTCGCGACCTCCAACCGGCCGCCGCGCGATCTTTATCTGCATGGGCTGAACCGGCAATTGTTCGAGCCGTTCATCGCCATGATCGAACGCTCTCTCGATGTGCTGGAGCTGGCGGCCGCGCGGGATTATCGGCTGGAGCGCCTGACTGAGGCCCCGGTTTGGCATGCGCCATTGGGCGCGGCCGCGGATCGCGCGCTCGATGATGCCTGGAGCCGCCTGACCTGCGGGGCCAAGCCGCTGGCCGGCGCCTTGGAGGTGCAAGGGCGGCGTTGGGAAATTGCGCGCACTGCGGCGGGATGCGCGCGCGTCAGTTTCGACGAGGCCTGCCGGGCGGCGCGCGGGGCCGCGGATTATCTGGAATTGGCGCAGCGCTTCCATACCATTTTGCTGGATCATGTCCCCAAGCTGGGTGCCCAGGATCGCGAGGCCGCCGCCCGTTTTCGTACATTGATCGATGCGCTTTATGAGGCCAAGACCAAGCTGGTGGCGTCAGCCGCCGCGGAGCCAGCCGCGCTTTACACAGAGGGGGAGCAAAGCTTTGAGTTTGAGCGCACCGCTTCGCGATTGATGGAAATGCGGGCGCGTGATTATCTCGCGGCCCCACGGCGCGACGCAGCCTTTGTGCGCGCGCTGGTAGAAACCTGATCGGAATCGCCGTGCCTGTCCCCTTTCCAAGCTTTCCGCTCGAAACCGACCGCCTGCTGCTGCGCCCCCCGCTGGCGCAGGATTTTGACGCCTGGGCGAGGTTTCAGGCGGATCCGGTGGTCACGCGCCATCTTGGCGGGGTGCAAGATCGCTCCACCGCCTGGCGCACATTCTGCACGCAAGGCGGTGCCTGGGCTCTCTATGGCTTTGGCATGTTCACGGTGATCGAGAAGGCGTCGGGCAATTGTATTGGCAGGCTGGGGCCGTGGCGCCCAGAGGGCTGGCCGGGAACGGAGGTCGGTTGGGGGCTGCTGCTGGAGGCGCAGGGCAAAGGTTATGCCGTCGAGGGCGCAACCGCTGCCATAGACTTTGCCTTCGCCTATCTGGGCTGGGAGGAGGTCATCCATTGCATCGCTCCAGAAAACCTGGCCTCGCAGAAGGTCGCGCAGGCGCTGGGCTCGGCCAATCGTGGGCCTGGGCAATTGCCGGGCCCGCTGGCCGACAAGCCGATCGAGATTTGGGGGCAAACGCAGGCGCAATGGCGTGCGCGCCGTGCGGCTTTGGCTTAGACGCTGGCACAATCACCGGGGCCTCATTAAGGTGCGAATCTAAGGGCCTGACAGCGTGGCGCGCTGGGCTGACAGCATTAGGGCCTTGAAGGTTTTTGGTTTGGAGCGGCGTTGATGCGTAGTTTTGCAGCTTGTTTGACCTTGATCACGATGGTGAGCGCAGCTTCGCTGGCCCAAGCCCAGCAGCCTGCCGCGCCAGCCGCCCCCGCGGCGTTGTCGCAAAAGCAGATGATGATGGTGGAGCGTTTGCAGGCCAATGCCTTGCAAAGCCGCTTGGGCCTTGATGTGCTGGAAAGCTTGACCACTGAGATCGGGCCGCGCCTGGCCGGCTCCCCCGATGAGGCGCGCGCCCGCGATTGGGCAATGGCCAAGCTCAAGGCGCTGGGCTTTGAGAATGTCCGGATCGAGCCCTTCACGATCCCGTATTGGCACCGGCTGGTGGAAAATGCGGCCATTACCAGCCCCGCCCCGCAAAAG
Organism: Hyphomonadaceae bacterium; assembly: GCA_021731965.1. GTDB lineage: Bacteria > Pseudomonadota > Alphaproteobacteria > Caulobacterales > Aquidulcibacteraceae. The sequence goes on from JAKFWI010000096.1 coordinate 14,806, forward strand.
CTTTATGTCACGGCGTTGGGCGGTTCGGGCCCTACACCCGTCGGCGGCTTGGAGGCCCAAGTCATCGGCTTTCCCGATGTGGCGAGCTTGCGCGCCGCGCCGGAGGCTGTGGTCAAAGGCAAGATCGTCTTTATCAATGAGCGCACGGTGCGCACCCAAGATGGCTCTGGCTATGGTGTGGGCGTGGTCAAACGCGCGCAATGCCAATCGGTGGCGCAAAGCAAGGGTGCGGCGGCCTGCGTGATCCGCTCCGTTGGCACGGACAGCCACCGCTTTCCTCATGCCGGCGGCTCGGCCCGTTCCCGCGATGGGGCCAATTTGGCCAATGCGGCGGTTTCGGCCCCCGACGCCGATCAGATTGCCCGCCTGCTGGCCCGTGGGCCCGTCAGGCTACGCCTGGAAATCGGGGTGGAGACCAAGGAAAACGCTCCGTCCGGTAATGTGATCGCCGAAATCCGCGGGGCCACGCGCCCCGACGAGGTGGTGGTGATTGGCGGCCATCTGGACAGCTGGGATTTGGGCACCGGTGCCCTCGATGATGGAGCGGGGGTGGCGATCGCGACCGCTGCAGCCAAGCTGATTAAGGATCTGCCCATGCGGCCGGCGCGCACCCTGCGCATCGTGCTTTGGGGCTCCGAGGAAACCGGCTTGCATGGCGGGCGCGCTTACGCCGCGCAGCACAAGCCCGAGGCGGCCAAGCATATCGTGGCGGCGGAAAGCGATTTTGGCGCGGGGCGCGTATGGCGGCTGGAGACGGATTTTGGCCCGATGGCCGCGCCTTATGCCTTGGCTTTGCACCAGGCGCTCGCGCCCTTGGCGATCAATCCGGGGCCGATGCAATCGGGCGGCGGACCCGATGTTGGCCCCCTCAAAGAGCTCGGTATTCCGGTGGTAGAGCTTAGCCAAGACGGCACCGATTATTTCGATTACCACCACACCCCCGATGACACATTCGATAAGATCGACCCGGCAGCGCTGGCGCAAAACATTGCGGCCTTCGCGACTTTTGCCTATTTGGCGGCCGATTCCGATTGGGATTTCCGCGCCGGCCGTTGACAAGACTTCCGCGCACGATTGTGTGTCATGCTGTAGATTAACTGGTGGGGCCCGTCCTCTGTCGCTAAGCTGCTTCTACTTTGAAGGAGTTGTTCCATGCGCGGATTTTTGGCGGTGCTGTGCGCTGCGGCAAGCCTAGTCATGCTCAGTGCCGGCGGGGCCTACGCGCAGGCCAGCCCCGATGAGGTCTTGCGTACCGGCTCGCCGGTAGAGGGGCTTGATGCTTCGCGCACACGGCGCAGCTTCACCGATCTCAAGGGCAAGCAGGGCTTGATTGTCGCGTTCGGCAAATCGGCCGATTGGTGCCCCGTCTGCCAGCGGCGCTTGCTGGAGCTGAACGCCGCCGCCCCGCACCTGCGGGAGAAGGGCTATGGCGTGGCGGGCATCACCTATGATGATGCCGGTACTCTCGCCGCTTTCACCAAAAGGCGCGCGA
>JAKFWI010000098.1 GCA_021731965.1 Hyphomonadaceae bacterium
CTGGCCAGGTACAAGACCAGATAGGCCACATCCTTGGGCTCACCCAGGCGCCCAAGGGGCACTTGGCGGGCCAGCTTGGCGTAGGCGGCCTCCTGGCCACCCATCATCGCCGCCATGCCATCGAGGATAGGGGTCTTGATGAAAGTGGGGTGCACCGAATTGCTGCGAATGCCCGGGGCGGTGCGCGCGCAGTGCAGGGCCACAGATTTGGACAGCATCCATACGCCGGCCTTGGCGGCATTGTAGGACGCATAATTGTGGGCGGCGATCAGGCCGGCGATGGAGGAGATGTTGATGATCGAGCCTGGCTGATGGGCCCGCATGATCGGTAAGGCATATTTGCAGCCCAAAAACACGCTGTCGACATCCACCGCCTGCACCTTTTTGAAGGTCGCGAAGCTTTCTTCCTCGACATTGCCGATGGAGCCGATGCCGGCATTATTGACCAGCACGCTGATGCCACCCATCGCACTATCGGCCGCGGCGACGATGCGGATCCAATCGGCCTCCTTGGCGACATCGTGCTGGGCGGCGAAAGCCCGGCCAGGAAAGCGCGCATTGATGGCGGCGGCCGTGGCGCTGGCACCTGCCTCATTGAGATCGGTGCAAAACACCGTCGCGCCCTCCTGCGCCAGCAAAGTGGCGATGGCCTCTCCCAAGCCCTGCGCAGCGCCAGTCACCAGCGCCTTTTTGCCCGCCACACGATCCATGCCGTTCTCCCAATTCCATTTTGCGTTGACGGTATTGTGCCCGAACATGCGCGGACGCAAACACCTATTGCATCGCGCACAGCAAAATGCGGCTGCGATTTCGCCGACGATGCCACAGGCCATCCCTTGCTGCTTTTCGCCCATGGAAAGGCCGTTGAACAAAACGCCCTCGGCGCACTCAGCGAGGCCTTGACGCCATGGCGATTTATCCATAAATGTTTTGTGGAAATTGGGAGGGCCAAGGCATGGACGCTCTGATACTGTCCCGGATGCAATTTGGCTTCACCGTTGCATTCCATATTATTTTCCCCGCTTTCACCATTGGCCTGGCCAGCTATCTGGCCGTGCTGGAGGGGCTATGGCTGCTGACCAAGCGGGACGTGTTCAAAAACCTCTATCTGTTCTGGCTCAAAGTGTTCGCGCTGGCCTTTGGCATGGGCGTGGTTTCCGGCGTGGTGATGAGCTATCAGTTCGGCACGAACTGGAGCGGCTTTATTGCCGCAGGCGGCAACGTGCTTGGGCCGTTATTGGCCTATGAAGTGTTGACGGCCTTCTTCTTGGAAGCCTCCTTTCTCGGTATCATGCTGTATGGCTGGAAGCGGGTGGGAAAGCGGCTGCATTTCTTCGCGACCTGCTCCGTGGCCTTCGGCACCGCCCTTTCGGCCTTTTGGATCCTTTCCGCCAACAGCTGGATGCAGACTCCGGCCGGCTTTTCCTTGGGGCAGGACGGCCGCTTGGTCGCCGATAATTATCTCGCCGTGATCTTCAATCCCTCTTTCCCTTCGCGCATGGCGCACATGCTGCTGGCCGCCTATGTCACGACGGGCATGGCCGTGGCCGGGGCCAGTGCCTGGCGGCTGCTGCGCGGGCAAGGCGGGCCGGAAAGCCGGATGGCGCTGCGCATGGCGGTTTTGTTGCTGGCCGTCTTGATGCCGCTGCAAATCCTCGCGGGCCACCAAAGCGGAATTGTCACCCAGCGCTATCAGCCGGCCAAACTGGCGGCGATGGAGGGCTGGTGGGAGGCCGAGGCCCCAAATCGCGGCACCAGCTTGATCGGCCTGCCCGATGCCCAGGCCGAGAAAAATCTCTTTGAGCTGGACGTTCCCAATACCTCCGGCTGGTTGTTCGAGAAGGGGGCCAAGCTGCAAGGCCTGAAGGCTTTCGCGGCGAAGGATCGCCCGCCCGTGGCTGTGGTCTATTGGGCCTTCCGGATCATGGTGGGCATGGGCATGGTGATGCTGGCCATCGGGCTTTATGGGGCCTGGCTGTGGGCGCGGGGGCGGCTGGATGCCAACCGCTGGTTCTTGCGGGCGGCGGTTTTGGCCAGCCCGGCGGGATTTGTTGCGGTCTTGGCCGGCTGGGTGACCACGGAAGTGGGCCGCCAGCCTTGGATCGTGCAAGGCGTGCTGCGCACCGCCGATGCCCTTTCGCCGGTCAGCGCCGGGCAAGTGGCGATCTCGCTTCTGGTTTTTCTGATCGTCTATTCCATCGTGTTCTGCGCGGGCGCGCTCTATATTTTGCGCCTGGTCGGCCAAGGGGCCGAAGAGACCCCCGCGCAGCAGCCCGCACCGATCAGCCCCTTTTCAGCCGGGCCCGCCCGCCTGGACAGCCCCGCTTAATCGCTTCATCGCCAATAGGAGGCGCGCATGCAGATCGCCAATCTGGACTTGCCCGTCATTTGGGCCGGCCTCATCGCCGTGGCGGTGTTCCTATATGTGGTGTTGGATGGCTTCGATCTGGGCGTGGGCATCTTGTTTCCCTTCGCCGCCGACGCGCGTGAGCGTGATCAGATGGTGGCCTCGATCGCGCCGGTTTGGGATGGCAACGAAACCTGGCTGATCCTGGGCGGGGGCGGGCTGCTCGCCGTTTTTCCCTTAGCCTATTCGGCTTTGATGCCGGCGCTGTATCTGCCCGTCAGCCTGATGCTGATCGCCTTGATCTTTCGCGGCGTGGCCTTTGAGTTTCGCCATCATGGGGTTTCGCGCGGCAAGCGCTTCTGGACCGGCGCGTTCTTTTGCGGATCCCTGGGGGCGGCGTTGACGCAGGGCATCATCCTGGGCGGCTTCATCCAAGGCATCAAAACCGATCCGGTGACGCATGCCTTTATCGGCGGGGGCTTTGATTGGTTCACGCCGTTTTCCTTGTCCGTGGGGATCGGGCTGGCGATTGGCTATGCTTTGCTGGGTGCGGGCTGGCTGGTGTTCAAAACGAGCGGCCCTCTGCACCAGCGGGCCCAAGGCTGGACGCAGCGTTTGGCCATCGCCACCGGGCTTGTGCTGTTTCTCGTCAGCGCCGCAACGTTGACGGTCGATCCGCAGGTCACCCAGCGCTGGGGGATCTCCCTCAGCCGGGGCGTTTATGATTGGGGGCGGTTTTTGAGCCTGGCCTGGTTGCCATTGCTGGCCGTGGTTTTCATCTGGGCAGCGGCGCTCAGCGCAAGGCGCACACCCCATTTCATGGCTTATTTCTATTCCGTTCTGATGTTTATCATCGGCTTTTTCGGCCTGGCCATCAGCGTCTGGCCCAATGCCATCCCGTTTGGCTTGAGCATTCATCAAGCCGCCGCGGCCGATAACGCCTTGCTGTTGATGCTGATCGGGGCCCTGATCGCCTTGCCAGTCATCCTCGGCTATACTGCCTTTGTGTATTGGGTGTTCCGCGCCAAGGTGCCTCATGATGCCGCCTATCATTGAGCCGCAGGGCCCGCCCGATCCTGGCGCGCCGCCGCAGCCGCTGGGCCGCGCTTTGCTCTGGTTTGCGTTTCTGTGGATTGTGTCTTTGCTGATCGTGGCCGCGATCGCCTATGGCCTGCGCGCGCTTATTCTGTGAGGGAATCCATGAAGCGGGCCAAATCCACATCCGCTTGGGTGATTCCATTGGCGTCATGGGTGGTCAGCGTCACGCGCACGGTTTTGTAGACATTGAACCATTCAGGGTGGTGATTGCGCTTTTCGGCCTCGATGGCCACGCGCGTCATAAAGCCGAAGGCGGCGTTGAAATCCTTAAAATCAAAGGTTTTGGTGATGCAATCGCGGCCTTCTCCGCGCTGCCAGCCGGGCAGGTGCGCCAGCGCGGCTTCCACACCGATAGGCTCTAAAGCCATGATCTTCATCCTCGTTCGTGCCAAATCGCCGAGCAGGCCTGCCTCTTAACAGGAAATTGACGGGAAAGCGCGCATGCTCTTGTCGCCGCCGCATCGCAGGAGCCGCGCATGACCCGCTTTTTGATCTCCGAAGAAAACCCGACCGGCTACCGCCTTGAAGACATCCTCACCGTGATCCGCGCCGATATCCTCAAGCGCTGCTCAAAGATCGCGCTGGATGAGCGGCCCGAGGCGCAGCAAGTGGTGGCCAACAACATGAATGTGCTGCGCAATATCACCGAGGCGATCGAATTGGCCCGGGACAGCACCCACATCCTGGACAAGGCCTTCGGGCCGACGCGCGCCTGGGATGGCGGCCCCCCGCGTATCGGGGAGCACCCAATCCGCGCTCAAGTCCCGCTCGTGCCCTTGGCCAATTTCGAATTGTGCATGCCGTAGAAGAAATACGCCAGGATCATCGCGCCGATAAACCAGGCGAAGAAGATCAAGAGGCGCAGCTCAATTGAGGTGATGAGCCAAAAGCACGACACGATGCCCAAAAGTGGCAGCACCGGATAAAGCGGAACGGTGAAGCCGCGCGGCAGATCCGGGCGTGTCTGGCGCAGGAAAATCACGGTGAGGCACACCACGGCGAAGGCCGCGAGCGTGCCCACGGAGGTGAGATCCCCAAGCGTGTTGATATCGAAAATCGCTGCCGCCCCAGCCACCAAAATCCCGACGATGATGGTGTTCAGCCAGGGAGTTTTGAAGGTTTTGTGCACTCTGGCAAACAGGCCAGGCAGCAGGCCGTCGCGCGCCATGGTGTAGAAAATGCGCGTCTGCCCATACATCAGCACGAGGATGACCGAGGTCAGCCCGGTGATGGCCCCAACTTTCACCAATTTGGCGAACGTGGCCCATTGCGGACCCAGCGCGTTGACGGCCACCGCCACCGGATCGGGAACGTTGAGATCCTTGTAATTGACCATCAAAGTCAAAACCGTGGCCACCAGCATGTACAAGACGGTGCAGATCACCAAGGAGCCGATAATGCCGATGGGCATGTCCCGTTTGGGGTTTTTGGCTTCCTGGCCGGCCGTGGAAACGGCCTCAAAGCCGATATAGGCGAAAAACACGATCGAGGCGGCGCGCGTGATCCCATCCAAGCCAAATTTGCCCGGGCCTTCACTCGGTGGAATGAAGGGGGACCAATTGGGCAAAGCGGTCTTGAGATGCGTCAGCACATAATACCCGCCCACGGCGATGACAGCTAGGATGGTGGTGGTTTTGATGGCCACGATGATATTGTTGAAATTTGCCGATTCCGACACGCCCACCGTGAGCAAAACGGTGAGGGCAAGAACAACCAAGGCCGCGGGAAGGTTCATCAAGGCGGTGACTGAGCCCGTCACCGCGCCGCTGGCATCCTTGATCTCAATCACATGGCCCAGCGGGGCGGTCAGAGTTGGATCGATGACGATGCCGAAATCCTTGAGCAGGCTAACCACATAGCCAGACCAGCCCACCGCCACCACCGAGGCGGCCAGCCCATATTCCAGCAGCAAAAGCGCGCCCATGATCCAGGCGGCAAATTCGCCCAGGGTTGCGTAGGAATAGGTGTAAGCCGAGCCAGAAACCGGCAAGGCGGATGCCAGCTCCGCATAGCATAGTCCAGCGAATGCGCAGACCAGGCCAGCAACAACAAAGGAAAGCAAAATGGCTGGCCCAGCATGCAACGCAGCAGCATTGCCCGTGCGCACGAAAATGCCGGCACCAATAATGCAACCAACGCCAAGCATGACCAAATTAATGGGGCCGAGTGTGCGTTTCAAATCGCCCCGGCCATATTCGGCCTGCACCTGCTCTACGCTTTTTCGCTGCATCAAGCGCCCAATCAGCGTCAATTTTGGCCGATTGGCCGGCTCTGTGTTTGCCATCAGTTTCATCCCCGTGCCGTCTCATGCGGCTCATGTAAGGCGCTGAGCCTAGCGGGCCTTATCGGCGGCGGCAACGGGCTTGTTGCGAAGCCCGGGCAATCCTTCGCGTTTTCGCCACTTTGGGCTGGCGAACTGCCCCGATCTTGCGCAATGATCCGGCAACGGCAGGCGGAGGGGCGATTTGGAGGCCTTCAATTTTTTCGGGGTGCAGCGCAGGGCCCTGCATTTGATGCTGGCCTTGGATTGCTCCAATTCCATGCGCGGGGAAAAGATCAAATCGCTCAATTACGCGATGCGCGCCGCTTTGCCGGCCATGCGCAAGGCCGCCGAAGACAACCCCGAGGCCGACGTCTATCTGCGCATTGTGCGCTTCGCCGATGATGCGGCCTGGCTGAACGATCCTCAACCGCTGCACGCTGCCGAATGGCAGGATTTGCAGGCCGGTGGCCTGACCAGCCTGGGCGGCGCTCTCACCCTGATGGCCGAGGAAATGACGCCAGAGCGGCTAAGCGGCAACATTCTGCCGCCCATTTTGATCCTGGTTTCGGATGGCCAGCCCACTGATGATTACCGGGCCGGCTTTGCGGCCTTCGAGGCGGCACCGCTGATCAAGTCCGGCGCGGCGCGGGTGGCCATCGCCATCGGCACCGATGTGGATCGCCCGGTGCTGCAGCGCTTTATCGGGGAGCATGGCGGCCCGCCCTTGGAGGCGCGCGATGCCGGCGAATTGGTCAATCGCATGCGCTGGGCCAGCAGCGTGACGATCCAGGCCGCCTCGCGCCCGGCTTTGCGCGCCGTACTCACGCAAAGCGAGCCGGCTAAGCCCGCCCCTGATCCGTTCATCTGGGATAGTTGACATGAGCGAACCGCGCATCTCGCTGGAGGCGGCTTTGGCAGAATTGCGCACCCTGGGCGGGGAGGCGGCGCTGCTCGATGAGACGCGCTGTCGCGCGATCCTGGCCGATCGCCTGCCCGATGAGCGCGCGCGCATCGCCGCAGCAGTGACGGCGTTACGGGTTGGCGTCGTGGAGCGCCTGCGGGCCGCGCCGCCCGCAATGGGCCGCGAGGCTGTGCTGCGCGAAGCCGCTCTGCTGACGCAAGATTACGCCGTGACCAGCGCCCTGGCACTTGAAGCGGCGCAAGCCTGGGCGCGGGTGTTCGGGCTGGAAACAGGAGCGGCCAACGCAAGCTGGAACCGCGATTTATGGGCGCAGATCAAGGGCTCGCTCCCGGCCGGGCTGGAGATTCCGGCGGCGCTGAAAAGCCGCACGGTGCAGGCTGTGCTGGCGGCTGGCGCGGCGTTGGCTGTGTTTTGGGGGTCGCTCACTCACGGCGGTGCCACCTACACGACCTTTGGCGTCAATGAGAAACAAGATTTGGCGCTGTCGACCAAGGGTTTGATCGAGGCCGCGATTCAAGCCAAAGGCATAGATTTCATTGCTGCAAAAGCAAATTCAAACAATCACGCTGGGGAAGCCCTGTATTGCTTCGCTTATTATTTCGGCCTTGCTGTCCAGGAAGATAATGAATGGGCTAGAATATGGTGCGAGCGGGCTGCAATAGGTAAAAATGGCCTTGGCCACCTTGGCTTATATTTGATTTATAGCAATGGTTATGGCGTTCAGGTGGATAAGGCCAAGGCCAAATCCGAGCTGATGGCGGGTGCCGAAGCAGACGATCCGCGCGCGCAGTTTTGGCTGGCCAGCCTCTATCTCAACGGCGATGATTTGACGGCCGTGGACGATCAAGCGGCGCTGCCATTGATCAAAGACCTGGCCCAACGCGGCCATCTGGGCAGCCGCTTTTACTTGGGCTGGATGTATGAGAACGGCCGCGGCGTCGAAAAGGATCTGGCCGAAGCGTTGCGTCGCTATCGTGAGCTTGAGCAAGAAAACATTCCCGCAGGCATTAGGGGCGTGGCTTGGATGATTTATAACGGCTGGGGTGGTGCCAGCCAAAGCTACACCGAGGCGGCCGCGCTTTATCAGCGCGCCTCCGATCTCGGCGATGGCAACGCGTCCAACAATTTGGCCGGCATGTATGAAAGGGGCGAGGGCGTCCCGCAAAGCCGGGAGGAGGCGGTGCGCCTTTATCGCCTCGCCATCCAGCAGGGCTATGATTCCTCAGCAAATCTGCGTGCCTTGGGCTATTCGCCTTGAGTTTTTCCGGCAAAGGTGGCTTTGGAGTGGATCCCGATTTGACCTAACTCGGGTTGAATCGGGCTAAGCCAAAATATCAATGAGCGAAGCCAAGGTATCGCTGGAGACGCGCGCCACAGCCGCGCCGGAGCGCACCTGCAAGCGCGCTGCCAGGATTTCACTGAGCGCCAGGGCGGCGTCATTATTGCCGGTCGGCGCTTGCACCACGCGCTCGCTGGCGGCCTCAAAAGCGCGAAAGCCGGCCTGTAGCCCAGCCTGGATGGGAGAAAGCGCTGACATGCGCGCATGGTAACGCGCCAACGTTAAGCGTTGCGCCGCTAAGAATGATGAAAAAAGTGCTAGCAGGCTGATTCAATAGTCTGGAGCGTGATGAGCGCCAAAACCGGCATCCACTTTTGGCGATCACGTTCTAAGGCCGCAAATCTTCGTCCAGCGCTTGGCTGATCAGGCGCAGCTCCAGATCCATTTCCTTGCCATCGCCAGCCACGAGATCGAGCGCGGTGCGCTCAAACAGGTTTTCCATGCGCGCCAGGACATGCTTGATCGCGCCATAGCGCTGGGCATCGCCATGGGCGTCCTTGGCGGTGGCGGCCAAAGAGCCCACCAGGAAGACCGCGCGCTCGGTATGGTAGGTGAGCACGCGCTGGGCCCGCCCGAGCAAATCGGGCCGCTCCGCCACGGCGGTGAGGATGCGCTGGCCGCTGGCCCCGAGCCGTTCAATGCTGGCGCGCACTTCCGGATCGGCGATGCCTTTGGCTTTGGCCTGTGTCTCACGCAAGGCCTCGGCGGCGCGATCGAGCACGGCGCGGGTGGTTTCGGCGCGGCTGTCAGCCATGCCTTGCGCGTTGAATTTCGGGGCCTCGATGCGGGCGGCTGGGGCGGCCGGCGCACGGCCCATTGGGCGATTATGCAACAGCCGGAAAGCATAGAAGATCAGCCCCGCGCTCACAATGCCCAGCCCTACGGCGGCGGTGGTTGGCAAGCTGATCGAGGCCAAACCACCCACGACCAGGCCCACGCCAATGCCGATCAGGCGCCCCAGGCCGTTGGCGCGGGAAACGCGGCGCCGCTCGTCGCGCAGGCGCTCTCTATCCAGCCAGCGCTGGCGTTTTTCCAGCGGATCATCGGTCAGCAAATCTCGTAATTTCTCCGTGGCAAGCCGGCCGAGCTCTTCTGACTCATCGCGTCTTTGCCGGCGCATGTCATGATCTCGTTGCGGGGTTGCATTGGGGTTGGCCTGGCTGCCCGCGCCGCCATCGCGCACATCGCGTTGAAATTCCTGCCAATCGCGGAGCATTGAACGCCAAACAGCGTGCCGCAAGGATGAGCCGCGCGGGCTGGTGGCTTTGTCGTGCTCCTGCATCACTCATAGGTGCGGTGCCCGGCACGCGAACACAAGGCCTCATTCGTCCAACAAGCGCCGCGCAATCACCTGCGCTTGGATTTCGCCCGCACCCTCGAAGATATTGAGAATGCGCGCATCGCACAACACGCGTGAGATGGGATACTCTAGCGCGAAGCCATTGCCGCCATGGATTTGCAGGGCCGCATCCGCATGGGTCCAGGCGACCCGCGCGGCCAAGAGCTTGGCCATGCCAGCCTCCAAATCGCAGCGTGCCCCGGTATCCTTGCGCCGCGCAGCGAAATACGTGAGCTGGCGCGCGCCGAGCAATTCAGCCGCCGCCAGGATCAGCTTGTCATACACCCGCGGGAAGGCGAAAATCTCCTGGCCGAATTGCTTGCGCTCCAGCGCATAACGCAGGCCCAGCTCGAAGGCCGATTGGCCAACGCCGATGGCGCGCGCCGCCGTCTGGATGCGGGCACTCTCGAACGTAGCCATCAATTGCTTGAAGCCCTGGCCTTCCTTTTGGCCCAAAAGATTAGCGGCCGGCACGCGAAAGCCATCAAAGCCGATTTCGTATTCCTTCATGCCGCGATAGCCGAGCACGGCGATTTCGCCGCCCTGCATGCCCGGCGCGGGGAAGGGCTGCTCTACGCTGCCGCGCGGTTTTTGCGCCAAAAACATCGACAGGCCGCGATAATCATCACTGCCCGCATCGGTGCGCGCCAGCAGCGTCATGAGATCCGCGCGCGCCCCGTGGGTGATCCAGGTCTTGGCGCCCGATATCAGGTAATCGCCGCCGTCGCGCACCGCCCGTGTGCGCAAACTTCCCAGATCCGAGCCTGTATTCGGCTCGGTGAATACAGCGGTGGGCAAGATTTCGCCGCTGGCCAGCTTGGGCAGAAATTCCTGCATTTGGGCGGGCACGCCGCCAGCCAGGATCAATTCGGCGGCGATTTCGCTGCGCGTGCCAAGCGAACCGATGCCGATATAGCCGCGGGACAATTCTTCCGAGACCACGCACATGGCCAGCTTGGAAAGCCCCAGCCCACCGTAGGCTTCCGGGATGGTCAGCCCGAACACGCCAAGCTCCGCCATGGCCGCGATCACCGGCAAAGGGATGAGCTCATCGCGCAAATGCCAGCCATGCGCGTGCGGGATGATTTGTTCTTCGCTGAAGCGGTGAAACTGATCGCGGATCTGCGCGTATTCCGGCTCCAGGCCGGTATCTTCGGCTGTGGCGCGGCCAAGCGCATCGCGCAATAGGGCTGCCAAAGCCGCTCGCGTGCGCCGCGTCGTCTCCCCATCGCCGAGCAAGGCCAAGACGGCGGGCGCATTGGCTAAATGCGCCGCGGCGCGCCCGAGGCCAAGATCAGCGGGGCGGACGAATTCTGCGCCCCACATGGGCAGGCCGCCCAGCAATTGCGCGAGGTATTCGCCAAACAGCGCGGCGCTGAGCCCGGCCTCCAGCGGCCCGAAGCGCCCATTTTGCCGCAACCTGGACGCCCAAGCCGCGGTTTCGCGCAGCACCGCCCCATAGGTGGCGATCCAGGCCAGCCCGTGTGCCGCGTGCTGCTGGGCATCCAAGAGGCTGCGATCGACCCGGCCATCGGCGCTCACCAAAGTGCGCAGCGCATCACGCGCCGTCGCGGCATAGGTCTCAGCGGCCTGCGCCGCCTGCGCGAGATTGGCGAGCTGGCAATCCACAATGCCCGTTTCGGCCAAAGAGAGCGAATCGTGTGCCATGCAAGGGGTTAGAAGGGCAGCTTGAAGCCGGGCAACATGTTCATGCCGCCGCCGACCGATTTCAGCTCTTCGTCTTGCGCCGCTTCCAGCTTGCGGCAGGCATCGTCATGCGCGGCCTTGATCAAATCCTCGAGGATTTCGCTTTCGGCGGGATCGATCACGCTGCGATCCATCACCAAAGACACCAAAGCGTGTTTGCCCGTCATGCGCAGCTTGACCAGGCCGCCGCCGGCTTGGCCCTCCACTTCCATGGCCTCCAGCTTTTTTTGCGCTTCGCTGATCTTGGCCTGCATGGCCTGCGCCTGGCGCATGATCTGGGAAATGTCTTTCATCGCGGCTCTCCGTGCGAAGATTTGGGCGCAGGTTTTAGGGCGGGCTGGCCGGCGCGCCCCATCAGAGGAAGGATTTCAGCCCCGCGCGCGCCGCTGTCAACGCCTGAACCCGCGGGGCGTACCTCGGAAATCTCGGCAAGGGGAAAGGCGCGCAAAGCGGCAGATACAAAAGGGTGGGCCTTGATCGCATCCAGGCGTGCGGTTTCCTCGCGGGCCTTGGCTTCGGCCACGGTTTCGCCGCCCTCCAGGGCATCGCCGCGCACGTCCCAAACCTCCCCTGTCACGTCGTGCAGCGCCTTGGCGATACGCGCCGCCAGTGCATCCGGTGCATCCTTGGTCGGCGCAAAGCGCATTAGCCCCGGGCGGAATTCGGCCAAGCGCACGCAGCGCTCCACCGCGATTTCCAGCGCGATATCGCGCCGCTGTGCCAACACGGCCAGCACGTCCTCGAAGCTCTTCAAGCTGGAGCCGGTTTCTTCTTTGCGGGCACCATCAGCCAATGCCGCGCTCTCCTCTGCCGGGGCGGGCGCGCGCAGCAAGCGGGCCGCTTCCTCGGGGGAGGGCAGGCCCATGGCCGCGCATAGGCGCACCAAAGCCATTTCCGCTGCGGCGAGAGGATCGGGCGCGCGCCCCGCTTCCTCCAGGGCCCGCAGCAGCAGCTGCCAAATTCGCGCGGCCTGCGCCGGCGAAAGCTGGCTTGCCAACTGGCGAATGCCCGCTTCCCAATCGGCACCGCCGATGATATGCGCCTGCGCCCCCAGCGCCTGGGCCATGGCCACTTCATGACTGATTTCCAGCAAATCGCGTAAGACTTGGCTGGGATCGGCCCCTGCCGTGTATTGCGCGCGCAATTCCAGCACGGCGCTGGCGGCATTGGGCTGCGCGATGTGGCCAAACAGATCCAGCACCCGGCCCCGATCGGCGAGGCCGAGCATCTCGCGCACCACTTCTGGCCCGATGGTGGCACCTGGGGCAAAGGTTTGCACCAGCGCCTGATCCAGCAGCGAGAGCCCATCGCGCACCGAGCCGTCCGCCGCGCGGGCGATCAATTCCAGCCCGTCTTGCGCCACCGCCACGTGTTCGCGCGCGCAAATGCCGGCCAAATGCGCCGTGAGCGCCGCCGGCGCGATGCGCTTTAAATCGAAGCGCTGGCAGCGCGACAGCACCGTCACGGGCACCTTGCGGATATCGGTGGTGGCGAACACGAATTTCACATGGGGCGGGGGCTCTTCCAGCGTTTTCAGCAAGCCGTTGAAGGCGGCCGTCGAGAGCATGTGCACTTCGTCGATGATGTAGACCTTATAGCGCGCCACCAAGGGGGCGTAGCGCACCCCATCAAGGATTTCGCGGATATCGCCAATGCCGGTGCGCGAGGCGGCGTCCATCTCCAGCACATCGGGGTGGCGGCTTTCTTGGATGGCCTGACAATCTGGGCCGAGCGGATCCAGCCGCACGCTGGGCGCTTGGCTGCTGCCATGGGCGTAATTGAGCGCGCGGGCCAGCAGGCGCGCCGTGGTGGTCTTGCCCACACCGCGCACCCCAGTGAGGATATAAGCGTGCGGCACGCGGCCCATCTCGAAGGAATTGGCGATGGTGCGCACCATCGCCTCCTGGCCGATCAAATCCTCAAAGCGCTGGGGGCGATATTTGCGCGCCAGCACCAGATAGCCGGCGGGCTCGATGCCTTCGTCACCAAACAGGCCTGAGGGGGATGGGGGATCACGCACACCGGCACCTTACCGCCCAAATCCGCGGGATGCGAGGGGCATCGCGCCATGACGCGCGAAAGAGGCTGGACAACGACCCGAACGCAACCCGTTACGGCTGCTTCCTTCCGGACCTGACCGGATTGGCGGGGCTTTCGTCCGCCGCCAGCCTCCATGCCCCATATCGCTGTGATCTCGGGCTTGTGCAAGGGGGTAGCGGCGCGCGCTGGCTATTCCTCCAAGACTTGGCGGGCCCGGCGCGTGGCCAAGGCGGCATCGGAATAGAGCTGGCGCCAAGCCAGCAGCGCAAAACTGGCCAAGGCCCCCAGCGCCATGGCCCAGCCGGCGATCAGCCAGGCCGCCGCGGCCATCGCGAAATAATAGGCCCGCACCCCACGATTAAAGGCCGAAAGCGCCGGATTGAGCGCCCCGGCAATGGCGCTGGCATAGCGCTTGTGGCGATCGCTTTCGCCGGCCTCGGGGGCGGCACCAAGCAGGCTCACGCAGTAATTCATCTGGCGGATGGCCCAGATGAAATCCAGCAACCCCCGCCCAAGCGTGATCACCACCAAGGTGAATTTCAGCTCCAGCAGCCAGCTCGGGGCCTTAGCGAGCACGGCAAGGCCATTCAGGCGGGCCAAGGCCGCCTCCCCGCCAAACAACAGGCCGGCCGCAGCCGCCATGATCAGCAGATTGGTGGAGGCAAAAAAACTTGCGGAATTGAGCACATGGCCAATGAGATTGGTATCCATGATGCGCCCTTCACGGGCCAGCATGCGCACCATCCAGGCGGCGCGAATATGCGCCAGATCGGCGTTGATCGTGGTGTGGTGCGTGCCGATACGGGCCATGACCGGCTCATAGCCCAGCCAGGCCGCAGCAAAAATCAACGCGCAGAGCCATTCGATTGTATCCATGGGCGCGTGGTTAGCCTTTTTGGTCTGCAAAAGAAAAGGGGCCGCAGTAATTGCGGCCCCTTCGGCAGAAAAACTGCCCCGTTGTTTAGCTTTTGTAGGTGATGCCCAAGAAGAAGGTTCTGCCCAAGGGGCTAACGGGAAAGGCCTGCTCCGTGATGAACGGATCCACGCCCGAGATATTGCTCACCCCGCCGAAGAACCTCAAGTGCTCGCCGTGCGCGTATTGCCCATTGAGATCGTGGATAAAGGTGCGGCCGCTGATGCCAGCCGGCCCAAAGATCTCCTCAGCCGTTTCGATCTCAACCGCCCGCAGCGCCTGGCGCCCAAGATATTGGGTGTTCCATCCGACACTGAATGGCCCGTGCTTCCAGCCGGCTGAAAGATTGCCCGACCAGCGCGGGCGGCGCAGCTCCCCGAGTTCGGGATCGACGGCAGTGGGATCGCCTGGGTCAAAGAAATTGTTCAGCTTGAACGAATGCGATCCAGAAACACTGAAATCGAAATCGTGATCGCGGAAGCTGAAGCGGTAATTGCTGGAGAAATCAATCCCGGATGCTTCCAAAGAGGCGAAATTGATTGTTGTTTGCCGCAAAAAGTTGAAGCCGCGAAACTGCGGGCTGGCCGGGTCCCGGTTGCGGGTAAAGAAATCACAAAACTGGTTCGGGAAGCTGGCGGAATCATAGCAGTTATCAACGATATCCTGCGCGCTAACGGCCGCGATGGCATCACGAATTTCTATGTTCCAGTAATCGGCGCTGAGCGTCAAACCGGGCACGAAGCGTGGCTGGATCACCCCACCGGCCGTAAAAGTGCGGGCACGTTCCTCTCGCAATTCGGTGTTGCCCGAAGTGACGCCAGAAAAGCGCGCGGAAAGGGGATCGGCGAAGCCCGTGGGGATGCCATCGGCCAAGCAATTGGCCGCGCGAATTGCGCCGCGCGGATCGCCTGTATCCACCAGCGCATCTATCTGGGCCTGGTCGCACGGATCGTTGGGCCTAAAAAATGCCCCTTGCTCCGGCGCGAACAGTTCATTGATGTTTGGAGAGCGTACTGGGCGCGCATAACCCACCCGGAAGCGAATGTCGCGCACGGGAGACCATTCACCAGTGACGTTCCAGGTCAACACACTGCCAACCTGATTGACGGAATAATTGGCGTAACGAACCGCGCCACTGATCGTCAGATCCTTGGCCAAGATCACATCCTTGAGGATTGGCACGCTGGCTTCACCAAACACTTCCCAAACATTAAACGAGCCACCAGAATTTCTAATCAGCGAGGCCGGATCGAAAAGAAGCGATTGCTGCACGAAGAGGTTGTCATCGGGATCATTTGGATCGCCGGTAAAGATTGGGTCCGTTAGCAAGGCGCCGGCCGGCACATTGGTCACGCTGCCGTCGCCAAACACGTCACTGATGTTGACTGGCAAAATGCCTTGGTCCAGCGCGCTGAAGCGGCTGCTGCTTTGTTCTCGACGAAACTCTGCGCCCGCCGCAAAGCCGATACCGCCAGCGGGCAGCTTGAACCAGGCATCGCTGTTGCCAGAAACAAAGCCAGAAAACACCAACTGATCGACCGTGGTTTCGCTGACATCCGTCGTGGTGATGAAATCCACCGCTTCTTGCGAAATGGAATTTGGCCCGCCCAAAATATTGGCGGGGCGGCATTGGCCGTCACCGGGATTGAAGGTGAGGAAGGCCGGATCGAAGGCCGGGATCCCAAACGGCGTGGTGGGAGGTGGTGTATCGCTGATGTCCGAACGGCAAATGGGGTTGCCATTGGCATCTGTGGTGACATCGATCGCGGCAAAGAAGCGATCGACAATCACGCGGTTCGGGCTGATGGAATCGAGATCGGATCGGCCGTAATTGCCCGAAACTTCCCAGTTCAGGCCGTTGCCCAAATCCCCTTTCAGGCCGCCGACCAAGCGGAAAGTTTGCGCCTTGTTGGTGGAAATGTTTGGCCCAAGATCAGTGGGATCACGGGTAACGAAGAGGCCACCTTGGTCATCGGCGACGTCCTGGAGCACTGCCGGGATGAAGGGATTGTCCGGCGAAACCGTCAGCAGATCATAGAAAGTATTGAGCGGCCCGCCACTGCGCGTTCTTTGGAATACGTATTTGCCCTCAAAGAAGGCGATAAAAGCGGGGCTGAACTCGTATTGCGTATTGATCCCGGCAATGTATTTGCGGATCTCCGGGGTCAAGAAATTGGCATCGAAATTGTTTTGGATGCCATCGCCGCCGAATTGGTTGAACGTGCCGGAGATCTGGCCGTCTTGATACGGGCGCACGCTGCCATCATCGTTGACAACCAAGCAGCCGCCTGCCGCCC
>JAKFWI010000207.1 GCA_021731965.1 Hyphomonadaceae bacterium
GGCCATGCCGAAAAGGCCAATCGCCCGGCTTGAGCAGCGCGGTCAGCCCTCTATCGCGGCCTGCCGGCGCAAAAACACGTAAAGTGCGCCCTCGCCGCCATGTTTGGCGTGGGCGCAGGCGTAGCCAGCAACCAAAGGACGCAGTTGAGGTGCCGCCAGCCATAGCGGGGTTTGGCTGCGCAACACGCCGGGTTTTGGTGCCTCTGCGCCCCGCCGCATGCCCTTGCCAGTCACCACCAGCACCACGCGCGCGCCCTGCTCGGCGCTGCGCCGCAGGAAGATTTCCAGTGCGTGGCGCGCGCCATCCTGGTGAAGGCCGTGGAGATCGAGCTTGGCGGCGATCTCTATATGACCGCGCCGCACCCGCTTTTCGGCGCCGCGATCCGCGGGCGCGCTGCGCGGGCCGGCCGGCGGCGCCGGCTTTGCCGCTGCGTTGGGTATTTTGGCTTTGGTTTCCTGGCGCGCGGGTCGCTCCGGGCTGATCGGCAAAAACACGCTGGCCGTGGGCTCAGGGGCGACTTTGCCGGGAAACGGCGCGACGTGGCGCACGATGCGGCGCCACAATTCCGCTTCGTCCGGGCGCAGAGGGCGCGGGCTCAAGCCTGGGCGACACCCGCCAGGCGCCAGGTCGGGTCACGGGCACGCAGATCGCGCTCAAACAGCCACACCTCCTTGGTATCGCGCACCCCGGTGGCACCGTCCGCCAATTCGGCCTCAAAGCGCACGCTGATCTGGGCGATATTGCCCTCCACGTCGCTGTCAACAATTTCGCTTGATTTCAGCCGCACCAATTCCGGGCCCCCCTCCCCTTCGGCGCGATCGGCCATGGCCTTGGCATAGACCGCATACACCTGCGGGGTCAGCAAGGGCTCGAGCGCGCCGGACTCTCTTCCAGAAAAAGCTTTAACGATCAATGCGTAAGCCGCTTTTGCGCCGCGCAGAAAATGCTCGCCGTCGAAATGGGGATCCACCGCCATGATGGCCGCCACCCCTGGCTCCACGCTTTCCTGATTGGTTAGCGGATTGAGCAACGGCCCCGCGGCACGCGCCGGCCCTGCGCCCGCGGGCTGGGGCTTGGGTGCGCGCTCGCGCTCGCTGCCCGCGCGCCGGCCGAGCACCGCATACAGCCGCGCCAGCACCAATCCCGCCACGGCGGCCATGATCAACACTTCGATCAATTCATTGGACACGCACGCTCTCCGTTTTGCCGCCCGCGCCGAGGGCAATCTCTACCATGACCTGATTAAGCGGCGTTGTCAGCAGCCACGGTGCCATTCTCGCCGTTGCCGACGCCCGGCTTTGGTGTTAGCCCCTGCATCCTCAGCAAAGATTAGCGTGGGCGCATGAGCAATATGGCCGGTCCGGATGGTGGGCAAACGGGGCAAGAAGCCCCTCAATTACGGGTACTCGCCCAATACGTAAAGGATTTATCCTTCGAAAACCCAACGGCGAATGTGGGGGGAGCCCCCAACGCCACCGCCCCATCGATCGATATGGGCATCGATGTCAACGCGCGCGCCCTCAATGACGGCGAGGCCTACGAGGTGGATTTACGCATCGGTGCCAAGGCCACGCGCGGCGATGAGGTCATGTTCATCACCGAGCTGGTCTATTCAGGGGTGTTTCAATTCGTCAACGTGGCAAAAGAAGACATCGAGCCGCTGCTGCTGATCGAGTGCCCGCGGCTGCTTTTCCCCTTTAGCCGGCGTTTGCTGGCGGAAGTCACCCGCGAGGGGGGCTATCCGCCACTTTTGGTCGATCCCATTGATTTCGCCGCGCTTTACCGGGCGCAGCAGCAAGAGCGGCAAGGCCAGGTCAGCTAAGCTAACGCGGGCTTAAAGCCGCCGCCACAGCGGCATGACGGCAAAGCCTTCAAGGTAGCGCGCATGGGCGGCCTCCTCGAGCGGATCTGGGATAAGCGCCAAAGGCTGCGGCCGCTGGCGCGCGGCCGGCCGCAAACGCGCCAAAGCGATCTCCTCGTTCGGCTCCGGCGGTGCGTCATTAAACTCCAGCAAACGCTCGCGCCCGCCCTTCAGCTCCAGATACACCTCCGCCAACAAAGCGGAATCGATCAACGCGCCGTGCAGATTGCGCGATGACAGGCTGACGTTGAAACGCTTGCACAGCGCGTCCAGGCTGTTGGACTGGCCGGGAAACTTTTTGCGCGCCAGCACCAAGGTATCGATGAAGCGCTCTTGCGGCATGATTTCACGACCGCAGCGAACCAGCTCAGCATTGAGGAAGCGGCGATCAAACTCGGCATTATGGGCGATGAGCTGCGCATCCCCGACGAACGTGATGAATTCGTCAACAACATCAGGGCTTGAGAACAACGGCTTATCGGAAAGAAAGCTGGTGGTCAGCCCATGTATCCGTACGACCTCAGCCGGCACTTCACGTTCAGGATTACAATAACGGTGAAATGTCCGCCCGGTTGGTGACAAATCCACCAATTCTATGCAGCCCAATTCAACCAAGCGATCGCCCGCATCGGGGCTGCGTCCGGTGGTTTCGGTATCGAAGACGATTTCGCGCATGGGGTGGCCTCTCCCATGTTTTTGCTAAGCTGGGTTGGCGATCGAGGCAAGCACTGCCCGCACTTGCCGGCGCGCATCTTCAAGCCCAAGGCCCGTATTGATCACGAAATCGGCGCGGGCGCGCTTTTCGCTATCGGGCAGCTGGCGGGCGAGGATTTGCTCAAACTTCAGTGGGGTCATGCCCGGGCGGCCCAAAACCCGCGCCGATTGCACCGCCAGCGGTGCCGATACAACGATGACGGCGTCGACCAATTGATCCCCGCCCGTTTCAAACAGCAGCGGCACGTCCATCACCGCGATCGCGGCCCCGTTGGCTTCGGCCTCCTCCAGGAATTTGGCCTGGGCCGCGCGCGCCAAAGGGTGGACGATGGCCTCCAGGCGCTGGAGCGCTTCGGGATCGTGGAGCACGCGGGCGCTCAACGCCTCGCGATTGACGCGCCCTCCTTGCACGACGCCCTCAAAAGCCGCGGCGATTGGCGAGACCGCCGCCCCGCCGGGGCTGTAAAGTGCATGCACGGCCGCGTCGGCATCGTAAGTAGGCACGCATTCTTGCGCGAACAGCTTGGCTGTCGTGGATTTGCCCATGCCGATGGAGCCGGTCAGCCCTAACAAAATCACGGTGCACCCTCTTGCGTCAGCGCGCGCAGCATCTGCGCACGCGCCAAGGTTTGATCTGGTACGATGCCAAACCATCTCTCAAAGGCCAGCGCGCCTTGGCCCGCCAGCATAAACAGCCCATCCACGCATGCCATGCCTTTTTGCTGCGCCGCCAGCAGAAACGGCGTCAAACGCGGGCGATAAACCGCATCGCTGGCGATCGCGCTGGCCGGCGCGGCGGAAATGATCGGTGCAAGCGCCGCCCAGGGCGTGTCGAAATGCGTGGCATTGACGAGCAAATCTACGCCGCGCGCGGCCTCCGCCGCAGTTTCCCACGCGATGGCGCGCACACCAAGCGCTGCCGCAGCCGCGACGGCGCGCTCCGGAGAGCGATTGGCCAGCAAAACGCGCTTTATTCCGGCGCGTGCCAAACCAAGCGCGATCGCTTTGCCGGCCCCGCCAGCGCCCAGCACCAAGGCGGTTTGGCGGTTGGCGCGCCAGTTTGGCAGCGCTTGATCCAAGCCCTGCACGAACCCAGCCCCATCGGTGTTATCGCCGCACCAAACCCCGTCAGCGCGGCGCCAGAGCACGTTCGCCGCCCCCAAAAGCTCCGCCTCGTCACTCAATACTTGTGCGGCGCGCAGCGCAACCGCCTTCAACGGGGCGGTCACGTTCGCGCCCGCCAGCCCCAAAGCGCCAAAATTAACCAGGCTGGCCTCGCTGGCCCGCAGCGCCACATAGACGGCATTTTCCCGCGTTTGAGCCAACCAGACATTGTGCATGACGGGCGAAAGCGAGTGCGTGATGGGATCACCCAAGACAGCAAATACCCGCGTGGCCCCACTGATTTTCATCATGTGCCAGGGCAGCGCTGCCGCAGAAAATTCATCACTGGCAGTAAAGGCAGGCCGAGTATCGCAAACCAATCGCCCTCAATCTGCGAAAACAATTGCGCACCAAGCGATTCGATTTGATAGGCACCTACGCTCGTAAAGGCCGCCTCCCCCATACGGTCTAGATAGGTTTCGATCTCCGCTTCGGTCAAGGCATGCATGGTCAAGCGCGGCTCACTGAGCGTGTGCCAGATCACCACGCCGTCTTCTGCCAGCGCCGCGCCGGTGAGCAGAATATGCGATCGACCGCTCAGCATTCGTAAGTGCTGGCGCGCGTCTTGGCGATCAAAGGGCTTGTCGAATACGCTATCTTCGCGCAGCAGCATTTGATCACAACCCAGCACCAGCCGGCCCGGCTTGGCCTTAGAAATGCTGAGGGCCTTGGCCTCGCTCAACGCCGCCACTTGCTCGCGGGCTGTAAGGCTTTGTTTGCGCAACTGACGCTTAAGCGCCTCTTCATCGATTGCAGGGGCCATGGGCTCAAAATCCACACCGGCATTGCGCAAGATCAGCGCGCGGGTTTTGCTGGTTGAGGCCAGGATCAACGCGCTCATCCACCGCGGTCCTGATTGCGTGAGCGTTCCGCCAGAATATTGAGAATAGCCGCGGCGGTCTCCTCGATCGACCGACGTGTCACGTCAATCACCGGCCAATTCTCTTTCGCGAAGGTTTTCTGGGCTTCGGTGATTTCGGCCCGCACGGTTTCCTCGTCGACATAGGTGGTGGATTTGCTCTCTTTCATGGTGGCCAAGCGGTTGCGCCGCACCATGATCAAGCGATCAGGCGATACCGTCAGCCCCACCACCAAGGGCAAGCCGGGCTCAAACAAGCGCGCCGGCAAGGGAATCCCCGGCACAAACGGCACATTCGCCGCCTTCACGCCGCGATTGGCAAGATAAACGCAAGTCGGCGTTTTGGAGGTGCGGCTAACGCCCACCAAAATCACATCGGCGGATTCCAGCTCTATCCCCCCCTGCCCGTCATCGTGGGCCATGGCGAAGTTTAACGCGTCGATGCGGCGAAAATAGCTGGAATCCAGCACCCGCCCAGCCCCTATCCGGTGATTGAGCTCCAGCCCCAGATAGCGGCTGAGCATGTCCAGCACCGGATCGAGCACGGCCGTGCACGGCGTGCCGATCTCCCTGCAGCGCGCCTCCAGGCGCTCGCGCAATGCATCATTGGAAATGGTGTACATCACCACGCCTGGCGCAGCCTCGATTTCGCGTAATACCCTGTCAACCTGGCGCAAAGAACGCACCAGATAATAAGAATGCTCCAAGGGGGCGATGTTATCGAACTGCGCGCAGGAGGCCCGCATGATGCCGGCCAGCGTCTCGCCGGTCGAGTCGGAAACCAAGTGCACATTGAAATAAGCGAGTAGCCGTTCCGGCATCGGGTAACCTTAGCGCATGGTTAACAAGCTGTTATCGAAAACCGGGCGCACTTCATAAACTTTAAAATGCTTAACACGCCCAGAGATTTCTCGAAGATCTCCAGGTTTTCTCCCACATCCTATCCCCTGGCCCGCCTCTCTCCAAGCCGGCTGTGGGCCCGCGCGAACAATAGGTTTTTTTGCTTGAATTTTCGCGGCTTGCGGCTTTCGCAGCGTGTGATGCGCGTGTGGGCAAGCTGTGCAAAAGCCAATCATTACGGTTATCCAGGCACCAACAGCTACCACTTCCTTTAAATATATCTAAAGGAAGGAAGAAGAGGATCATTGCATGGAATCGAAATCGGGCATGGCCCTGCTGCGCGTCTTGCGTGGTCAGCGTGTGAATCCGCCACCGATTTGGATGATGCGTCAAGCCGGGCGCTATCTGCCCGAATATCGCGAATTGCGCGCACGCGCCGGGAGTTTCCTGGAGTTTTGCTATGCGCCGGCCATGGCCGCCGAAGCGACCTTGCAGCCGATCCACCGCTTTGGATTCGATGCGGCCATCCTTTTTTCCGACATTTTGACCATTCCCGATGCGCTGGGCCGACGGGTGCGCTTCATCGAGGGTGAAGGCCCCCGCCTCGCGCCGTTGATCGAGGAAAACACTTGGCGTTTTGACGACAGCGCATTGGCTTTGCGGCGGCTCGCGCCGGTCTATGAGGCGGCGGAGCGGGTCCGCGCTGCGTTGGATCCCGCCCGCGCTTTGATAGGCTTTGTCGGCGGGCCCTGGACGGTCGCCACCTATATGCTCAGCGGAAAAGGCGGGGAGCGCGAAGGCGCGCGGCGCTTTGCATACGCAGAGCCCGGGCGCCTCGATGCCTTGCTGGTTTTGCTGGTGGAAATGTCGGCCCAGCATTTGGCGGCCCAGGCCAAGGCCGGCTGTGACGTGTTGCAAATATTTGAAAGTTGGGCGGAAATGCTGCCCGAGCCCTTGTTTCGGCGGCTGGTGATAGAGCCAACACAGGCGCTGGTGCGGCGGGTGCGGGCGCTGGGTGTAGACGCGCCGATCATCGGCTTTCCCCGCGGCGCGGGTGTATCAGCGGGGGCATATGGCACCGAGACCGGCGTGGATGCCCTGGCGCTAGATCATGGCGCGGCGGTAGCGCCGCTGCGCAGAACCCTGCCCGATGGCATGCCTTTGCAGGGTAATCTCGATCCAGAGTTACTCACAGTCGGGGGATTAGCGTTGGAGAACGGGGTTCGGGCGGTTTTGGCGGCTTTCGCGGACGGGCCGCATGTGTTCAATCTCGGGCACGGGATCACGCCGCAGGCGGATCCCGCCAATGTCGCAGCCATGCTGCGCTGGGTTCGGGGCGAGGCATGAACAAACGGAAAATCGCGGTGATTGCCTGCAATCTGGGCGGGCCAGATGGCCAAGCTGCGGTGCGCCCGTTTTTGTTCAATCTGTTCAACGACAAAGCGATTATTGCGGCACCGCAGCCCATCCGCTTTGCATTGGCTTTGCTGATTTCCAGCCAGAGGGCCAAAATGGCCCGCGCCAACTACGCGATGATGGGCGGGGGGTCGCCGATCGTGCCGGAAACCCGCCGGCAAATCGATGCGCTCGATGCGGTGTTGGTGTCGCGCTTGGAGGGCCAAGGCATTGAAATAAAATCCTTTCTGGCTATGCGGTATTGGGCCCCAACCACGCGTGAAGCGGCGCAGGCCGCCAAGGATTGGGGCGCGAGCGAGGCCATTCTGCTGCCGCTTTACCCGCAGTTTTCCACCTCCACGACGGGATCATCCTTGGCGGCCTGGCACCAAGCCAGCGCCTTACCCACCCGGGCGATTTGCTGCTACCCAGCGCAGAGCAAGCTCATCCAAGCCCACGCCGATGCGATCATGGCGGCCTGGCACCAAGGCGGCCAAACCGCCCAGCCGCGTTTGTTGTTCTCCGCCCATGGTTTACCGCAGCGGATGGTCGATGGCGGCGATCCCTACCAATGGCAGATCGAGCAGACGGTGGCGGCAGTTTCGGCCCTGTTGCCCGCGCAATGGCAAAAACAGATTTGTTATCAATCGCGTGTTGGGCCGCTTAAATGGATTGGGCCGTCAACCGATCAGGCCTTGCACCAGGCAGCGCGCGATAATTTGGGCGTCCTGCTCTCCCCCATCGCTTTCGTTTCCGAGCATGTCGAGACACTGGTGGAGCTGGATCACGAATATGGCGCGCTCGCCAAAAGCCTTGGCTTGCCGTTTTACTTGCGCGTGCCGGCTTTGGGGATTAACCCAAGCTTTATCGAGGGGCTGGCCGAAATGGTGATCGCGCGCATCATGGATCCAGCCCAGTTATGCTCCGCGCAAGGTGCGCGGATCTGCCCTGCGCAATGGGGCAAATGCCCAATGAAACAAGGTGCTTGAGCTGTGCAGCTAACCTTCATCCCCTATGATTTGGCGCGCGGCCTGCACATCATCAGCTTTACGGCCTGGATGGCGGCTTTGTTAATGCTACCACGGCTCATGGCTTACCAAACCGGCGCCGAGCCAGGCGGGGAGTTGGATAAGAAAATGAGGGTGGCCATTGCCAGCCTGCGCGGCATCATCATGACGCCAGCTTTGTTGGCCACCTGGGTTTTTGGGCTTTATCTGTTGGTGGCGTATAGCGGGGCCATGGCCACCAGCTTTTGGCTGGCCACCAAATTGGCTTTGGTCGTGCTGCTCACCATCATGCATGGCTGGCTGATCGCCAACGCCAAAAAAATTGGGCGGGGCGCGCGCCCGCACTCGGAGCGCTTTTGGCGCAGGGTCAATGAGATTCCGTTCGTGATCGCCATCGCGGTGATCTTGTTGGCGACGACGGAACCGAATCTGCCGATCTAAGCCTGCGCCGCCTCTCGAGGGCCGAACAGCGCCGAACCCACCCGCACGCAATTCGCGCCAAAGCGGATGGCGACCTCGAAATCTTCGCTCATGCCCATGCTCAGTTGTGTCAAGCCATTGCGGGCGGCGATCTTCGTCAACAAGGCGAAATGCGCGGCGGGGTTTTCGCCTTGTGGCGGAATGCACATCAGCCCGGCAGGCGCCAAGCCATAGATACGGGGCAAATCCTGCAAGAATGCATCGGCCTCAATCGGCAAAATGCCCGCTTTTTGTGGCTCCTCGCCCGTATTGACTTGAACAAGTATTTTCGGCGTGCGCCCGGCTTTTTCCACGGCATCGGCCAACACCCGCGCCAGCTTCGGGCGATCGAGGCTTTCGATTACGTCGAACAGGCGCACGGCTTCGAGCGCTTTGTTCGATTGCAGGGGGCCGATCAAATGCAATCTTAAGTCTGGGAAAGCCTCGCGCTTTGGCTGCCAGCGAGCCATGGCTTCCTGCACTAGGTTTTCCCCGTACACGCGTTGCCCAAGGCGCAGCGCGGCGACGATCCCCTCCTCTTGTTGCTGTTTGGAGACCGCGATCAGGGTCACCTCCTCCGGGGCGCGGCCGGCGGCGATCGCAGCGGCGGCCATCCGCGCGCGCACGCAGGTGAAACGATCAAGGATTGAGCTCGGCGTCTGCATGCGCCAGTCTTACGCCAATGCCGGGGTTTTGCGGAGTGTATTGATCATTCGTTCGTGCTGCCTTTCCCCTGCGCTGCGGGCGCGGCTGCTGTTCAGGGCGGCTCGGCTGGCCCACAAACGCACAGGCGCGCCGGCAGCCTTGCCGCCATTGCTGTTTTTGACCGATCCGCAGCGATGCCGCGATCCCGTGACGATCGCGTCGCGTTTACCTCGGGGTGCGGGCGTCGTGCTGCGCAGCTTTGGCGCGGCTGATGCATTGCAGACGGCGCGCATGCTCTCGCGGGTCTGCCGCCGGCGCGGTTTGGCTTTGTTGATCGGGGCGGATGCACGATTGGCCCGCCGCAGCGGGGCCCAAGGGGTGCATCTGCCGGAGCGGATGACGATCCGCCCCGCGCTTTGCCGGCACGGCATGATTACCGCTGCGGCGCATAGCCAGCGGGCATTGCAGCGCGCCGCGCGCTGCGGTGCCCAGGCCGCGCTTCTCTCCCCCGTGTTTCCGAGCAAGAGCCCATCGGCCAAGAGCCCGCTGGGCAGGCGCCAGGCGGGCGCCATGGCGCGCTGCGCCGGTTTGCCGGTTTATGCGCTGGGCGGCATCAATCTGCACCGCTTGCCGGTGGGCCCGTTTTGTGGGTTTGCCGTGATTGAGGCGCTGCTATAAGCCGCGCGACGCCAATCGGATCAGAATTTGAAGGCCGATTCGATGCGCACCGATGAGGTTGATTCCGCCGGCGCGGTCCCGCTCGCGACCTGCTCGGCGACGCTGAGCCGCCCACCGACCCGGAAGCGCGGAGTAAATTGGTAATAGGCGCTAACGGCGGCCTCATCACGGATGGATCGCAGCGTGGAGGCCCCTTGCCGGCGCGTATCGAGTGACACGCCCCAGCGCGCGGACGGCGCAACCGAAAGGCGCGTGCCCTCACCAATCTGCGGGAGATCCCCATAGGCCGTGGACGGCACCGCGCTACTGGAGAAGCGCTCATACCAAGGAATTTCGCGGGCCACGGCTTGCCGATCCGCGAGGGAGACACTCGGGCCAGACTGGCCTGTGGCGGGCCCCGTAGCCAAATTGGCACCAGCCACGGATTGGGCGTAAGCAGCCGTGCTGATCATCGCCACAGCGACGCTTGCACCCATGCTGATGATCCGCCCAGAGATACGCACGTCTAACCAATCCTCACAAACAAGACCCTATATAGGCTCTTCGGCGTTAAGGGGATGTGAAATTTTGATCACAGTGCGAAGGAAAGGCCTGTGAATAACGCTAAGGAGCGCTCGCGCCCGGTTGCGAGGCCGTTGCCGGCCAAGCCAGGCACGCGGCGCTCGATGACGGTCAATCCCGCCAACAGAGACAAGGATTTTGCTAAGGTTCGGCGGGCTCCGATCGAGGCGGTCGAGAGGTCGACCAAGGCCAGATCATCGCGCCCTTTGCCGCCGCTGGCCTGCGCTGCCCAGGGGCCTTTCTCATAAAGAATGCTGGCCGTAGTTGCGCGATAGCCACGCTGATTTGCCCTCGACGCATTGTCCGAGCCCAGACGTTCCACGCCGAGCGTCCAATTCCCGCGGCTCAGCGCCCCGCCATAGCTCCAGCTGGTTAAGCGGCCAAAGGCATCAAAGCCAGAAGCATTGCCCCCCGAGGCATAGGTGCCGGAAAAGCGGGCCGAGACGCCGTTTCGCCAGGTATGCTCGAAGGACGCGCCAAACTCGGCGATGTTGCGCGGCTGGGCCACCGCGGGGGCGGTCGCGGAGCGTACATAGCCCTGATCCACGCCTTGCGATTCCAAGCTGGGTGTCCAGCCCCCGCCCAAGCGGATGCCGAGAATGCGCGGGCTCAACACGCTGACCTTGAAGGATTGGCCGCTGATATCATTGCGCGCAGCCAAGCCGCCCAGGCCGGTGAGATCCACCGAGCCTTGCACCAACGATCCGCCAAACAAGATATTGCCTGGCACAGCGCTGAAGCGCGCGGCGACGCCCTCGTCGCGGCCGACGCTGATTTCGCCATAGCCGCCGCTGAGCGCGGCATAGGCGCTTTGCAGCGCTGCGCGCCCCTGCCGATCCGCGATAGGCCCCCCCGGGGTGAAGCCGCTGAAATAGCCGCGCACCGACCGGCCCGCAATGCTTGGGCAGACGGCCACATTGGGCGGGCAATCCCCTGCCCGCCCGCCGCGCGGATCGTGCCGGGGCTGATCACGCTCAGCCGCCGCGGCAAAAGCAATACGCAAGACCGCGCCATTGGCGAAGGTGTGTTCGCCGGAAACCCCGAGTTCCAGCCGGCCAACAAAAGGCGTCTCGTTAAAGGGCGCGTCTTGGGCCGCCCCGCCCAGCAGCAAATCGAGCTTAGCGGTCGCGTCCCAATCGATTGGTGCGGCGACTGCCGCGCTGCCGGTGCCGGCGATGCCGGCGAAAACCGCGGCAGCGATCCGGGTGATGGCCAATGTCATTCTTCCGCCTTGACCGGGCCCTACCCATTGCGCCCATAAACTCGGTGGGTATGGCATTATCGATTTCACGCACTGTTTGCCAGTGCCGCGGCCATGCTATACCGCCAGGACGAATGGCCAATGCAAAAAGGAAGCGCTGAGCGCTTGGGAGAAGTCGGATGACGATCAAAAACCGCTTTGGCTGGCCGGCGGCCGCAGCGATTGCCGCGGCGGCGCTGCTCGCCGCATGCGGAGGCGGGCAAAAGGGGCGCACTTTGGCAGGCCAAGTGGCGTTGCGCGGCACCAGCGAGATCGGCGTCAACAGCTTTCTGTGGCGCGCCAGCCTCGATACGCTCAGCTTCATGCCGCTGGCCTCGGCCGATCCTTATGGCGGGGTGATCATTACCGATTGGTATTCCAATCCCGCCACACCCAGCGAGCGCTTCAAGGCCACGGTGTACATCCTGGACAGCCGCCTGCGCGCTGATGCCCTCAATGTTGCGATCAACAAACAGCGCTTGACGGTGAATGGCTGGTCCGAGGATCAGCTCTCCCCCGATACGGCCACGCAGATCGAAAACGCCATCCTGTCGCGGGCGCGCCAGATCAAGCTCGATACGGTTGGTTGACGCGAGGCAAAGGCGTCCATCATGACCGAGCCGAACAAGGCGGCCCCAAGCCGCTATAATTTCCGCACCATTGAGGCCAAATGGCAGGCGCGCTGGGCGCAGGCCCAAGCATTTCGCGCGCTCTCCCCCGCCGAAGCGGGCAAACGGCCCAAGGCCTATGTGCTGGAGATGTTCCCCTATCCTTCGGGGGCCATCCATGTCGGCCATTTGCGCAATTATGCCATGGGCGATGTGATGGCGCGGCGCAGGCATTCCCAGGGCTATAATGTGCTGCACCCGATGGGTTGGGATGCCTTCGGCTTGCCGGCGGAAAACGCCGCCATCAAGCATGGGGCCCATCCCCAAGACTGGACGCTCCAAAATATCGAGCAGATGCGCGGGCAATTGCAGGCACTGGGCCTCGCCATCGATTGGGATCGAGAAATCGCCACCTGCCTGCCCGAATATTTTCGCCACCAACAGGCCATGTTCCTGGCCTTTCTGCACAAGGGCCTCGTTTACCGCAAGCGCCAGAAGGTCAATTGGGATCCGGTGGATCAAACCGTTTTGGCCAATGAGCAAGTCGTTGATGGGCGCGGCTGGCGCTCTGGGGCTGTGGTGGAAACGCGCGAGCTGGAACAATGGATGTTCCGCGTCACCGCCTACGGCGATGATCTGCTCGCCAGCCTCGATGGCCTCAAGGGCTGGCCGGAAAAAGTCCGGATCATGCAAGGCAATTGGATTGGCAAAAGCGAGGGCGCGACGATTTGGTGGCCGATCGCTTCGGTGCCGGATTTTTTGCCAGAAGCCGAGCCAGGCCATGGCCCCAATCATCGCACCGATCCGATCGAGGTGTACACCACCCGCCCAGACACCTTGTTCGGGGCGAGCTTTCTGGCCCTGGCACCCGATCACCCTTTGACCAAGCAGATCGCGCTGGGCAATCCGGCCGTGGCCAAATTCATCGAGGCCTGCGCGCAGCTTGGCACTTCGCAGGCCGAAATCGAACAAGCCAAGAAAGTGGGCGTGGATCTGGGCGTGCGGGTCAAGCACCCGTTCGATGAAAACTGGGAATTGCCCGTCTGGGCCGCCAATTTCGTGCTCTCCACCTATGGCTCGGGGGCGATTTTCGGCTCACCGGCGGGGGATCAGCGCGATTTGGATTTCGCCAATCAATACGGGCTGCCCTTCGTGCCCGTGGTGCTGCCGCCGGGCGCCGACGCCGCGAGCCATGTGATCACCAAAGAGGCCTATGCTGGCCCCGGTTTGCTCTATAACTCCCGCTTTCTCGATGGCTTGACCACCGATGAGGGCATCGCCCGCGCCATCGCTGAATTGGTGGCGCGCGATGCCGGCCGGCCCGTCACCCAATTTCGCTTGCGCGATTGGGGCGTGTCTCGTCAGCGCTATTGGGGCTGCCCAATCCCGATCATCCATTGCCGGTCCTGCGGGCCCGTGCCTGTTCCCGCCGCGGATTTGCCGGTGACTTTGCCGCCCGATGTCCGCATCGATGGGGGTGGCAATCCGCTGGCCCGTCACCCGAGCTGGAAGCATGCCCCCTGCCCCGCTTGCGGCGCAGCCGCTGAGCGCGAAACCGATACCCTGGACACCTTCGTCGATTCGTCTTGGTATTTTGCCCGCTTCGCCGATCCCAAGAATTCCGAGGCCCCGTTCGATCCGGCACTCGCGGGATATTGGCTGCCGGTGGATCAATATATCGGCGGGGTGGAGCACGCGGTGCTGCATTTGCTCTATTCGCGCTTTTTCTGCCGCGCTTTGCGCGATTGCGGCCTGCTGGATCTGCCCAGCGGAGAGCCATTCGCCGCCTTGTTCACGCAGGGCATGGTGACGCACGAGACGTATAAAAGCGCGGCCGGCGATTGGCTCTCCCCCGAGGAGATAGAGCGGCGCGACGGCCAATTGGTTGAGATCGCCACGGGCGCGCTTGTGCAGATTGGTGCGGTCGAGAAGGTTTCCAAATCCAAGCGCAACGGCGTCGATCTGCAGGCGCTTGTCGAAGATTATGGCGTGGATGTGCTGCGTTGGTTCGCGCTTTCCGATAGCCCCCCCGAACGGGACGTGGAATGGAGCACGAGCGGCGTCGAGGGGGCCTGGCGCTTCGTGCAGCGTGTATGGGCCGCCGTTGATGCCCATCCCACACGCGCTGGCGCGCCCGCCCCTATTGGCGCCCAAGAAGAAAGTGTGATCTTGGCGCTGCGCCAAATTGCCCATCGGGCCTTGGCTGGCGTCGCCGAGGATATCGACGCCTTCCGCTTCAACAAGGCCGTGGCGCGGGCCTATGAATTGCTCAACGCGCTGCGCCAGGCTGAAGGCGATGCGCCGGCCTTGGAAGGTGCCCGGCTGGAGGCGCTGCGCATTTTGACGCACATCATTGCGCCCTTCATGCCGCATCTGGCCGAAGAATGCTGGGAGCGGCTTGGCTTTGAGGGCCTGGTTTTGCATGCCCCTTGGCCCATCCCCGATCCGGCTTTGCTGGCGCAGGATCTTGTCACCTTGCCGATCCAGGTGAATGGCAAGCGCCGGGCTGAAGTGCGGGTGGCGCGCGGCATGCCCGAGGAGATGGTGCGCGCCGCTGCTTTGGCGTGTGATGAGCTGGCCCCCTTCTTAAAGGGCAAGGCGCTTCAGAAGATTGTTGTGGTCCCCGATCGCATCGTCAATATTGTCGCGAATTGAGAGGCCCTAATGCGCGTGATGGTGATTTTGGCTTTGGCCGGCCTCTTGGCGGGCTGCGGCTTTCGTCCGCTCTATGCCACGAGCGCGCAAGGCGGCCCGGCCGTCGGGCCGGTGGTGATCGATACCATTGAAGGCAAAAGCGGCCATGTGCTCAAGACCGAGTTGGATTTGCTGCTGGGGGTGGAGCGCGGCTCGGGCCCCGTCAAGCGGTTGTCGGTCCGCTTGACCGAAAGCTACGGGCTGGTGGGGCTGCGCGTCGATGAGGCTTCCAGCCGTGCGGATTTGCGATTAAGCGCGGCTTACACATTGTATGATGATGCGGGCGAGGAAGTGCTGCGCGGCGTCGCCGATTCGGTGGCCAGCTATGAAGTGCCCTCCTCCTCCTTCGGGGAAATAGCGGCGCAGAATGATGCGCGGGAGCGCGCGGCCGAATTGCTGGCGGAACGGATCCGCGCGGAGATCGGGCTGCGCTTGGCGCGCCGTTAAAGATGAAGGTGTCTGCTGGGCAGGTCTCGGGCTTTCTGAGCAAGCCGGATCCGGGCACCCGGGCCATCCTGTTGTTCGGGCCAAACCAAGCCGCGGCACGCGAGGCGGCTGCGCTATTGGTCAAATGGGCCTTGGGCCCTGATCCGGACCCTTTTGGCGAAACAATCCTCTATGAGACGGCGTTACTGAAAGATGCGGGCTGTCTGGGTGACGCGCTGGAGGCGCAGAGCCTGCTGGGCGGGGCGAGTCTGGTGCGGGTGCGCATCGAAACCGAGGCCGCAGCGCTGGTCGAGATCCTCCTCGCCGCCGCAGCGCTCCTGGGGAAAGGCGCTGGCCGCTATGCCATGCTACTCGTCGAGGCTGGGGATTTGCCCAAAGCCTCCAAAATCCGCGCGGCCTTCGAAGCGGGCCCGCATCTAGCGGCCCTGCCCTTTTACGAGGACAGCGAGCAGGAATTTCTGCGCATGGCGCGTGCGCGCCTCAAAGAGGCTGGCGTGCCCACGGATAAAGCCGCGCTGGAGCAATTCGCGGCCCTGATGCCGCAGGACCGCGCGTTAATGTATAATGAGATCGAAAAGCTGATCGTCTATGCGGGGGCGAGCCGCGCGCCGCTGGAGGCCGAGCACGTCAGCGCTTTGCTGGCGGATGATGGCGATAGCGATGCGCATGAAGCGGGCCAACACGCTTTGCTCGGCTACGGCGCTGAGGCGGCGCTGGCGCTATCGGATCTGGTCGGCTTTGCGGGGGTTTCGGCTTTGAAAGCGCTGGAGGCTCGCCTGCTGCGTCTGCTGGAGGGGCAGAGCCTGATTGCGGGGGGGCTGGCCCCGCGTGACGTGGGCGGTAGGCTGCGTCCCCAGGTGTTCTGGAAAGAGGCCGATAGCTTTGAGGCGCAATTGCGCGCCTGGAAGCCCGACATGCTGGCCTCGGCGCTGGACGTGGTCTGGCGTGCCCAGCTGCGGGCCATGACCGCCGGCGCGCCGCAG
>JAKFWI010000162.1 GCA_021731965.1 Hyphomonadaceae bacterium
ACAGGCTCAAAAACGCCCGGGTGGTGATCTGCGGCGATTGCATGCTCGATCACTACGTGTTCGGCACTGTCAGCCGCATTTCGCCAGAGGCACCGGTGCCGGTGCTGCACGTGGCCTCGGAGCGGGGCATTCTGGGCGGGGCCGGCAATGTGGCCGCCAATGTCGTCAGCCTGGGCGCAGGCGCGCGCCTGATCGGCGTGATCGGGGGTGATTTGGCCGGGCGCACGATGCTGAGCATGTTGCGCGGCTTGGCGGGCATCGAGCCGTGTTTGGTCATCGATCCGAGCGCCCCCACCATCGTGAAGACCCGCTATCTGGGTGGCCAGCAGCAATTGGTGCGGGTGGATCGTGAGCGCATCGACGCCGGCGCCAGCGACGTGGCCACGCAGATCATCGCGCACTTGGCGGCGGCTTTGCCGCAATTCGAAGTGTTCGTCCTCTCCGATTATGGCAAGGGCGCGTTGAGCGAGGCGGTGCTGGATTGGTTTTTGCCGCGCGCGGCGGCCGCCGGCAAAACCGTGCTGGTGGATCCCAAGCGCCTGAAGCTGGCGCGCTATCGCGGCGCGAGCCTTATCACGCCCAATCGGCGCGAATTGGAGGCGGCGGTGGGCCTGCCCTGCGATAGCGATGCCGAAGCCAACGCGGCGGCAATGCTGGCCATTGGCCAGACGGATGCCGCCATCCTGCTGACGCGCTCCGAAAAGGGGATGACGCTGTATCAAGCGGGGGCGGCGGCGATGCATTTCCCGGCGGTGGCCCGGGAGGTTTTCGATGTCACCGGGGCGGGCGATACGGTGGTGGCGGCGCTGGCCGCGAGCCTGGCTGCCCATCAACCGCTGGCCGGGGCCCTGCAGGTCGCCAATGCCGCGGCGGGCGTGGTGGTTGGCAAGGTCGGCACCGCGACGTGCTCGATCGCGGAATTGCGGGCGGCGCTGGTTAACCCATGCGCCCCGCGCGGCGAGAGGCTTGACGAGGCGGCGCTGGGGCCAAAACCGGTGTTGAGCGCGGCGCAGGCGCAGGCGCTGCGGGCGGTGTGGCGGCGCGCGGGGCTACGCGTCGGCTTCACCAATGGCTGTTTCGATTTGCTGCACCCGGGGCACATCTCTTTGCTCCAGCAAAGCGCGCGGGCCTGCGATCGCCTGATCGTGGCCATCAACAGCGATGCATCGGTGCGCCGCCTGAAAGGCGTTACGCGCCCCCTGCAGAATGAGGCGGCGCGCGCGGCTTTGCTGCTGGCCATCAGGGGCGTGGACGAGGTGGTGATCTTCGATGAAGATACCCCCTATGCGTTGATCCGCGATCTGTTGCCGGATGTGCTGATCAAGGGGGCCGATTACGCGCGCGATCAAGTTGTGGGCGGTGATCTCATCACGGCCGCGGGCGGCGAAATCCTGCTGGCAGAGCTGGTTGATGGTCATTCCACGACGGCCTTGGTGCGCCGGGCCAATGGCGAAGCCCCGCCAAGCGCCTGATTCTTGCCAATGCCCTTGATCAGCCAGCGCATTGACTCAAAACTCGTGTTTGCGGATTCGCGTCCGAACATGCGCCAAACCAGATAATGAGGCCGCGCTCGGGCCACAAACCGGGCTCCGTTTTTATGGAAGCTGCGCTAGAAATTCGCGCGGCGGGCCGCGGCGGGATTTCGCTTTGGCCCGGCATTGGCTAATAAGGCGCAGTTTTGCTGCCACCTAAGGAGTTGCCATGTCCTGGACATCCGTGCCCCCCACGCCCGCCCAATCGCATCACCGGCAAGGCGGCGTGGCAGATGATATCGAGTTCGAGATCAAGGGCCAAGAATTGCAATTCGTCGAGATCGAACTCGATCCCGGCGAGAGCGCGGTCGCGGAAGCGGGGGCCATGGTCTGGAAGGATGCCAGCATCGGCATGGCCACCGTGTTTGGCGATGGCGGCGGGCAGCAGGCCGGCTTCATGGGCGCGCTACTCGGTGCCGGTAAACGCTTGCTGACCGGCGAGAGCCTGTTCACCACGGTCTTCACCCATCATGGCCAGGGCAAAGCCCGCGTGGCCTTTGGCGCGCCTGTGCCCGGATTGATCTTGCCGATCAAGCTCTCGGATCTTGGCGGGCGGCTGATCTGCCAGAAGGATAGCTTCCTGGCGGCAGCAAAGGGCGTGTCGATCGGCATTCATTTTCAAAAGCGTATCCTCACCGGCCTGTTTGGCGGGGAAGGCTTCATCATGCAAAAACTCGAGGGTGATGGCTGGGTGTTTGTGCAAATGGGCGGCATGGTGATCGAGCGCGAGCTGGCGGCCGGCCAAGAAATTCATGTGGATACCGGCTGCGTGGCGGCCTTCACCTCGAGCGTGGAATTCGATCTCGTGGCCGCTGGCGGGGTGAAAAGCATGATCTTTGGCGGGGAGGGCGTGTTTTTCGCGCGCCTGCGCGGGCCGGGCAAGGTCTGGGTGCAATCCTTGCCCTTCGCGCGCTTGGCGGGGCGGATCATGGCCGCGGGCATGGGCAGCGGCGGCTCGCGCGGGGAGGGCTCGGTGCTGGGCGTTCTCGGTGATGTGATCGGCAATAATCGCTGAATTGGTGCGGGCGGTCGGAGTCGAACCGACACTCTGTCACCAGAACCGGATTTTGAGTCCGGCGCGTCTACCAGTTCCACCACGCCCGCGGGGGAAGGTCGCACTATCCGCACGCGCTTTCGCGGTCAAGCGGCTTATGCGTCATCGTCTGGTCGTTTTGTTTTGCTGCATGGGCGCCACGAGAAGATCGGGCGATGGCGCGAGGCGTATAGATGAGACCCGTTCCCGAAAAGCGTTCAGCGGTTTTCGGACGAGAACGGATCAGATGTATTGGTGTAGAGCGGATGGGGGCCTGTTGGCTTTCAGCGCTGGCGATGGTTCAGTTCGGGTTCAGCGACCCCCGATCTAATGGGGGGCAATTGGCGCCGGCGGCGCGTTTGGGAGGCGTTCGTGAAAGCGCAATGGATGAGCAGTGCAGTCCTGGCGGCCTTGATCGGTCTGGCCGCGCAGGCACCCGCATGGGCGCAGAGCAAACCGGCCTCTTCAGTGCCCTCACCGGCCAAGCCGCCGGCCGCGCTCCCGGCCGCTGGCCCTGCTTTGCCGCAGGCCCCGGCCGCCACGCTGCCTGCAGCGGCCGCGCCCGCCGTGGTGGCGATCTGGCAGGAAGATGCCAAGGCTTTCGTCCAGGCGCTGCTGGTCAAGCTCGCGGCACCCGGCAAGGAAGCGTCCCTTACCGCCGCCCAGAAAGAAAAGGCGCTGGAAGCCGTGCTGGCCAAAAACCTGGCGGTGCAGCGCATGGGGGCCATTCTGCTGGGCAATAACCGCACCGTGGCAACCCCCGCCCAACTGGAGGAATACAATCGCCTGGTGCCAGCTTATGTGGCGCGCACCTTCGCCGAGCGCATAGACGAATTGGTGGCGCAGAATTTGAAAATGGGGGCGACCTCGGCGCGCAGCGCCCGCGAGGTCATCGTCTCCACTGGCTTTGCCCGCAAGAACAACCAAGGCGATGTCAAAGTGAATTGGCGCACCGTCAAAGTGGGTGCCGGGCCGATCCAGGTGCTGGACGTCTCGGTCAATGGTGTGTCCCCGCTCATTGTGCAGCGCGAGGAATTCACGTCCATCGTCAAGCAAAAGGGCTTTGAGGGCCTGCTGGTGCGGCTGCGCGCGAATTAGCTTTCGCGAACCAGAACAAAGCGGGCGGCTTCGCGCAGCACATGGGCACGGGGGCCAAAGCCATCGAGATGGGCGATGGCGCGCTCAGTGATGCGGGCGGCCTCGGTTTGCGCACCTTCCAGCCCCAACAGCCTTACGAAGGTGGCTTTGGCATTGCCTTCATCCTGGCCAGCAGGCTTTCCTAGAGCCTCGGTGGTGGCCGTGACATCGAGGATATCGTCGGCAATCTGGAAGACCAGGCCCAGATCACTGGCATAGGCATCGAGGGCGGCCTCCTGGGCCGGGCTGGCGCGGCCAAGAATGGCCCCCGCGCGCGCGCCATAGCGGATCAGCGCCCCGGTTTTCAGCGCTTGCAAATGGGCGACGCCGTCGAGATCAAGCCCGTCCCGCTCAGGGGAGAGATCGATCATCTGCCCCCCAACCATGCCGTCACAGCCGGCGGCCTGGGCAAGCTCTAGGATCAGCCGCAGGCGCACGTTGGCGTCCGCATCGGTTGCGGGCTCGGCGAGCACTTCGAAAGCCAAAGTCAGCAGGCCGTCTCCTGCCAGAATGGCCACCGCCTCGTTGAAGGCTTTGTGCAAAGATGGCCGGCCGCGGCGCAAATCCGCGTTATCCATGGCAGGCAAATCATCGTGAATGAGGCTGTAGCAATGCACCATCTCCAGGGCGGCCGCCACACGCAGCGCCCCAGCGCGCGCGCCGCCCAATGCGTCGCAGCTGGCGCAGACCAAAAAGGGGCGGAAGCGCTTGCCCCCATCCAAGGCGGAATAGCGCATCGCCTCCAGCACGTGCCCGCGCGGGCCGGGAATCGGCGCGATTAGGGCATCGAGCGTGGCGGTGGTCGCGGCGGCGATCTCGCGCAGGGTTTGGTCAAAGCCGTGATGCATTAAGCGAGCCTTCCCGCGGTGCTGAGGGTGATGTGACGGCTGCATAGAACGGCGCAGCCAGCCTGCAAACGCCTTTTCACGCTGCTGGTGGTAAGTGTGTCTTGTGGGAGACTCTTTGGCCCAAGCAGCAATCGTGCTTCTAGCCAATCCAATTGCCCCATGCACACACTAGACCCGTTCCCGAAAAGTGTGACGCGGTTTTCGGACGAGAACGGGTCTAATCACTTGGTGTAGAGCGGATTCACCCGATTTGACCTGAGTCAGTCAAATCGGGATCCGCTCTAGGGAATTCGCGCTTGCGAAAAGCACGGGAAGCCGATAGGTGGAAGCACAATGGGCGTTTTCGCGATGTGTTCGGGCGTGAGCTTGTGAGCATCGCGATGGTACGCGTTTGGGGTGAAAGCATCGCTTTCCAGGGAAATAGAGGCTGTTCATGAGCAGTTCGCCTGAGCCGTTGCGCGTGGTGCTAGCCAAGCCTCGGGGCTTTTGTGCCGGTGTTGAGCGTGCGATCGAGATCGTGGAGCGCGCGCTCGAAAAATTCGGCGCGCCGGTTTATGTACGTCACGAAATTGTTCACAATAAACATGTGGTCGAGAGCCTGAAGCACCGCGGCGCGGTGTTCGTCGAGGAGGTCGATGAAATCCCCGAAGGGGCGATCACCGTGTTTTCCGCGCATGGCGTATCCAAGCGCGTGGAGGGGGATGCCAAGCTGCGCACCCTCGAAGTGATCGACGCGACCTGCCCATTGGTGACGAAAGTGCACAAAGAGGGGCGCCGCTACGCTTCGGCTGGCTATGATATCATTTTGATCGGCCATGTCGGCCACCCGGAAGTGGAAGGCACGGTTGGGCAAATCCCCGGGCGGGTGCATGTGCTTTGCACCGAAGAAGAGGTGGCCATTGTCCGTGTTGCGGATCCGCAGCGCGTGGCCTTCGTGACGCAAACCACGCTTTCGGTGAACGATACCAAGCAGGTGATCGCCGCGCTGAAGCGCCGCTTTCCGGCCATCAAGGGGCCTGACACGCGCGACATCTGCTACGCCACGCAAAATCGCCAGGCGGCCGTGTTGAAGATGACGGAAGAGGTGGATTTGCTGCTGGTGGTGGGGGCGCACAACAGCTCAAACTCCAATCGCCTCGCCGAGATCGGCACGCAAATGGGCGTCAAAAGCTTTTTGATCGAAGATGCCAGCCGGCTGGATCCCTCTTGGCTGGAAGGCGTGCAAACCGTGGGCCTGACGGCCGGTGCCTCCGCGCCTGAAGCCCTGGTGCAAGGGGTGATTGAGCGCCTCGCTGAATTGCGGCCTTTGCAGGTGGTCACGCTGGACGGGGTGGAAGAAAACGTGCATTTCCGTCTCCCGCCGGAATTGGAAACCGAGGCTGATCGCGTGGCGATGACCTCTGACATGGAGCTCTAAGGAGCTTACTCGTGCAATTAAGAAGGACGCCCGCATGACGGTCCCTATTCGCCAATCCTTTGACATGGCCATGTATATTTTTGGCCAAAAGCTGAAGGGCAACAAGCATTATCCATTGGTGCTGATGCTGGAGCCGCTGTTCAAATGCAATCTGGCGTGCGCCGGCTGCGGAAAAATCGATTTCCCGGATCCCATCCTGGATAAGCGCCTCTCCGTTGAGGATTGCCTGAAGGCGGTGGATGAATGCGGCGCGCCGATGGTGGCCATCCCCGGTGGGGAGCCCTTGCTGCACAAGGAAATCGGGGAGATTGTCAAAGGCATTATCGCGCGCAAGAAATACGTATCTTTGTGCACCAATGCCTTGCTGCTGGAAAAAAAGCTCGATCTATTCACGCCCTCGCCTTATCTCCAGTTTTCGGTGCATTTGGATGGCTTGAAGGAGCATCATGATCGCGCCGTTAGCCAGCAAGGCGTGTTCGATCGGGCCGTGAAGGCGATAAAGGCGGCGCAGGCCAAGGGCTTTCGCGTCACCGCCAACGCCACGATTTTCGATAATCACCCTGCCGAGGATGTCGCCGCTTTTCTCGATTATTGCGGCGAATTGGGCGTGGCATTGTCCATCTCCCCCGGCTATGCCTATGAGCGCGCGCCGGACAAAGAGCATTTTCTCAACCGGCGCAATACCAAGGATTTGTTCCGCGACATCTTCGCGCGTGGCAAAGGCAAGAAATGGGATCTCACCCATTCTCCGCTTTTCCTGGATTTCCTCGCCGGCAACCAAGAATATCTGTGCAGCCCCTGGGGCATGCCGACGCGCAATGTATTCGGCTGGCAGCGGCCCTGTTATCTCCTGGGTGAAGGCTATACCGAAACCTATAAAGAGCTGCTGGAAACCACCGAATGGGATAAATACGGCACTGGCCGTTACGAAAAGTGCGCCAATTGCATGGCCCATTGCGGCTATGAGCCGACGGCGGCCGATGATGCGATTAGCCATCCCTGGAAGTTTTTGACGCTGGCGCTCAAAGGCATCCGCACGGAAGGGCCGATGGCCAAGGAAATCCCGCTCGATGACGCCCGCCCCGCGATCGATGTGCATGAAAAGCTGGTGGCAGAGCAGATGCAGAAGATCCATGCCGAAGGTGCGGGGAAAATCCCGGCGCAATAGGCAGCGTTGAATTTGCGTCATTACACCGCGCGCAGCAACGGTGGAATCCGCCGGTTTGGATTTTGTCGAGCCCCCGCGGTGCGCAGCCAATGGCATGACGCAAGGGAAAGCGGATAGTGAGTTTAATCCGGCAAGCGTGGCAAGCACAGCGCGGCGCTCGCTAGCGCGCGCAGCGCTTTGGCGTTCGCGCGGGCCAGCCTTAGCGCCAGCGGCAAATCCCACGGCGCACGCAGCAAAGCCAAGGCGGCCTTGGCATCATTCACCGATCCGTCCGGCCGCACGAGATCCATGGCCCAGCCGGGCAACGCCGTGGTGGAATCGTCCGCAATGGCCCGCACCGAGGCCCAAGGCAGCTGCGCATCGCGCGCTGCCAGCGCCACGCCATGGGTTTCCATGTCCACGCATTCCGCGCCGCAGCTGGCCAGCCGCGCTTTGCCCAGCGGGCTGAGCACGGCAGCATCCACCCCCGCGGCGGGGCCGATCCGCGTAGGGGAGAGCAAGCGCTGCAGCGTCTCGATCAGCGCGCCTTCGGCCTGCAGCGCGCCGCCATTGGGGAGATAGACCAGCCCGTTGATCAAGAGATCGCCGGCTCGCAGATCCGGCGCGAGGCCCCCCGCCAGCCCGAAGGACAGCAAAGCCCGCGCCCCATCGCGCGCGAGCGCCCGGGCCTGCTCCTGCGCCCGCGCCGCCGAGGCCCCGGAAATGCGCACGCTGAAACGCTCTGCGGGCAGGCCCGCCAGTGTCCGCGCCTCCGATTGCAGGCCGCACACAATGCCGATCACGGGGCGCGATCACATGCCATAAGCTACCCGGCGATCATTGGCGCGCTTCAGATTCTGGTAGCGCGCGACCGCCCAGAGCGGGAAGAACGCGGCATAGCCATAATATTTCAGGTAGAAAACCCGCGGAAAGCCGGTGCCGGTATAGAGGTTTTCCGCCCAGCGCGCGCCCTCGCGCGGGGCGTTTTCCAGGTAAGCGATGCCGCGCTCGGCCTCGCTGGCATCCACTTGGCCGGCGGCCATCAAGCCCATCACCGCCCAGGCGGTTTGCGAGGGGGTGGAGGCTTGCGCCTCGCCGCGGCGATGGTCGTGATAGGTGGCCAGATCCTCGCCCCAGCCGCCGTCCGGGCGCTGCATGCCTTTGAGATAGGCCACTGCCCGCTGCATGCAGGGATCATCGGCGGGCAAGCCGGCCGCGTTCAGCGCGCACAGCGCCGACCACGTGCCGTAGACATAATTCGCCCCCCAGCGGCCGAACCAGGAGCCATCGGCTTCTTGATCGCTGCGGATATAGGCCATGGCTTTGCTTATTGACGCCTGGATGGCTTGGTCCTGCTTTTCGGGATCGACCTGCGCCAAAAAGGACACGCACCGCGCCGTGACATCGATCGTGGGCGGATCGAGCAAGGCCCCGTGATCCGCGAAGGGGATGGAGTTCAAATAGAAATGCTCGTTCTCGGGATCGAACGCGCCCCAGCCGCCGCTGGAAGATTGCATGCCGATCACCCATTCCACAGCGCGGGCGATGGCCTCGTCATAGGCGCGATCCCCGGCGCGGTGCAGCGCCATGCCAACCACCGCCGTGTCATCGACATCGGGATAATGCGCGTTGTTGTATTGGAAAGCCCAGCCACCCGGGCGCACATGGGGCCGGCGCACCGCCCAATCGCCTTTCACGTCAAGCACTTGTTTGGAGGCCAGCCAATCCAGCGCAGACTTGAGCTTCGGATCGTGATGGTCCGCGCCAGCCTCCATCAGCGCATGGGCGGCCAGGCTGGTATCCCAAATCGGCGAAACGCAGGGCTGAACATAAACCTCATGGCCGCGATCTATCACCAGATTTTCGATCGATTGCTTGGCGATGACCAAGCGTGGATCATCCTTGGCAAAGCCTAAGGCCGCCATCGCCATCACCGAATTGGCCATGGCCGGGAAAATCGCTCCCAAACCGTCCTCGCCGTTCAGGCGCTCCAGAAAAAAAGCGACGGCCTTATCGATGGATTTCTTGCGCAGGCCCTTGGGGAAGGCCGGTTCGGCAAAGCGCAAGGCCTTGTCGAGAACCAAAAAGGCATCGCCCACTTTGCTGCCTGTGGGATTGACATTGTAACGCTGCATCTTTTGCGGCGGGATCAAAAACAACTCGCGGATCGTCAGGCCCGTTGGGTTTTTGGCGCGCGCCTTCAAACCATAGAGCACCAAAAGCGGCGCGATCACGGTGCGCGACCAATAGGCAATCTTCGACATATGGAAGAAAAACCATTGCGGCAGCAGCATGAGCTCAACCGGCATGACTGGCACAGCGCGCCACGGAACCTCTCCAAACAAGGCCAGTGCAAAGCGGGTGAACACATTGGCGCGGGCCGCGCCGCCTTTGCCCAGGATGAAGGCGCGCGCTGATGCCATATGCGGGGCGTCAATGTCTTCGCCCGCCAGCTTTTGTGCCCAATAGGCCTTGATGGTGGCGGAAAGATCGCCCTCGCCGGCATGAAACAATGGCCAGGAGCCGTTGGGATTTTGGATGCGGCGCAGATAGGCGCAGATCTTCGCTTCGCGCGCGAGGTTGCGCTCATCGAGGAAATGCCCAAGCAGGATGTATTCCGCCGGGATGGTGGCGTCGGCTTCGAGCTCGAAAACATAATGCCCATCGGCGCGCTGGACGCCCTCTAGCCGCCCACGCGCCTCTTCGACGAGCGCGTCGCGATCCAACACCGCGTTGACCATCACCAATTTCCCAGTTTCCTGTTCATAGGCCTTGTTAGCGCAAGTCGTCGCGAAGGCAATGCCGGGCGATGGCGGTGCGCCAGCCCGGCCGCGCTCTTTTGCGCCTTTCCTGGCAAGCCACGCCTGCGCCCGCGTGCTGATGGGGGTTCTCGCGCATGAGCCAAGCTAGGCATCGGCGAAAATCAACGCCAATCGCTCCACAATGCCGGGGCTGGCGACGCACCCGCAGGCCGCCAAGGCGGTGTGCAGGTTGTCGAGCAGGCTTGCGGCGCGATCCTTCACGCCTTGATGCTCGGCGAGGCGATCCAGCTGCACCCGCTCCAGCGCCAGCTCAGCGCCCAGCAAAGCGCTACGAGCGGTTTCTGTAGCTGAAGTCGGGGCCAGATCGGGCAATTTGCGCCGCACCGCGCGCACGGCGCGCACACCCTCGGCCACGGCCTCAGCCTTGGCCCGAGCGGCCCGGGCCACCAGCAGATCTAGCCGTTCATGGCCCAGCGCCAGAGCCGCCGCCCACAGCAGCATGGGGACATCCGCCCCGCAACGATCCTGCAAATGCAGCAATTCCGCGCGCGCGCCCGGCAAAGCGAACAGCGCGCCGGCCTGAGCCCAGAGCGAATCCGGGGTCATGACGCGCCATCCCAGCGGCGCAGCCCCGGCCAATCCAGGCCAAACAGATCAAGCGCCCGGCCCACCGATTGCCGCGCCGCATCCTCCAGGCTGGTCAAGCCCGCATAATAGGCCGGCAAAGGCGGGTAGAGGATCGCCCCCATCTCCGCCAGCGCCGTCATGGTACGCAAATGGCCAAGATGAAGCGGCGTTTCGCGTACCATTAGCACCAAAGGCCGCCGCTCCTTCAAGGTCACGTCCGCCGCTCGCGTCAGCAAAGAGCTGGTCACGCCCGTGGCGATCTCGCTCATGGTGCGGATGGAGCAGGGCGCGATGAGCATGCCGCGCGTGCGAAAGGATCCCGACGCGATCGGGGCAGCCAGATCCCCGGCCGCGTGGCGCTTGGCGGCCAGGGCCTCGGCCGCTTGCAG
Source organism: Hyphomonadaceae bacterium (assembly GCA_021731965.1). Lineage (GTDB taxonomy): Bacteria > Pseudomonadota > Alphaproteobacteria > Caulobacterales > Aquidulcibacteraceae. The sequence continues at coordinate 10,893 of JAKFWI010000162.1, forward strand.
CGTCATGGCGGTTTCGAGGTGCAAGTTCAGGGCCGCGGTACGGCTGACCACCAAGTGAGCGTCGATCGACAATTCTTTTAGCGCCTGAAGCGCGCAAATACCCAGGATTGCTCCGGATGCCCCTGAAATTCCAACGATAAGTGGCAATCGATCAACCATGCACATTAATACGATGTGATCGGACAAATGCCTAGCGTGGTGCTTTACTTGATCTGCTCAGCAGAGGAGGTGGCCTTATGGCGCTGCAATCGCGTATCCGCGAACTCGACACTCGGCACAGAGATCTAGACGCCGCCATTGATTCAGCACGCCGAAAGCCCGCGGCCGATCCCTTGAAAATCATGGAAATGAAGCGCCAAAAGCTGCGGCTGAAAGAAGAAGCCGATACGCTGCGCCGCCAGCTTCCGCACTGAACCTGGCGTCCCCTTGCAATTGCCGCGGTGAATTAGGCTAAGGCATCGTCCGGTCAAGTCCATCCGGCTTGATTGGAGGATGCGCGGGGAATGGCGGCGAGGCCGGGTTGCCGGCAATGATATTTCCGTCATGCCATTGTCCGTGCATAGCGAGGAGAGGTGGCGTCCATCTGGATTCCACCCATGCCTTCGGCCCGGTGGAATGACGAAAAACGAGCCGGACGCACGAACTTTACGCCGAGCGCCCGCCAAAGGGCATCGATGTGATGGCGCGCGGCGTGCGCACCAAAAATTCGCACAGCGCTCCAGAAAACGTGAAAAAACCGCTTGAGCCGGCCCCTGGGGCAGGGGGGAAGATGGTGGCGTTCGAAGAGAGACCGCCCCAATGAAGCACCCCGCATGAAGCCCAATGTGTTCCAGGAAACCGGCGCTGCCATTGCGCAACGCTTTGGCATCACGAGCAAAGCGCTGCGCGTCTATGAACGCCTTGGGCTGATCAAACCCAGACGAAACGGTGCCGGCTGGCGCATTTATCAACAGCCGGAAATCGAGCGTCTGGGTGCGATCCTCGCTTTACGGCAAATGGGCTTGCCGCTGAAGCGGATCGGCGCGCTTTTGAAGGGCGCGGGGGGGCTCGATGCGGTGCTGGAATTGCAAGAATCCGCACTCCTCGCCGCGCGTGCCCAATCCGATCAGGCCTTGGCCTTGGTGCGTCTGGCGCGTCAGCGTCTGGCGCAACAGGGCCATCTCTCTCCGGACGAAGTTGGAAACCTCATCAGGAGCACGGCAATGACAGAATTGAAATGGACGCCGGATATGGAGGCGTTGGCGCAAAAGCACTACACGCCCGAGCAATTGCAGGAATTGCGCGCACGCCCCTTCTCTGCGGCGGATCAGGCCCGCGTCAGCACGGCTTGGGCCAACGTATTCGCCGATATTGACGCCCTCGGGCCCGACGCGGATCCCGCCACGGAGAAAGCCTTGGAAATCGGCCGCCGCGCGCAGGCGCTCATCCAGGAATTCACCCAAGGCGATGGCGAAATGCTCAAGGCGGCAGGCGCATTCAACCGCGATGCCATGCAGAGCGGCGCTGGCGCGGCCCAGCCTGGATGGATGAGCCCGGCGCATTGGCAATTCATGGGGCGCGTGTTTGCGGAACTAAAGGCGAAGGCCTGAAGCAAGCCCGCTTAGGCGTCTGGCATTCGCTCCGCCCCTGGGGGCGGGGCGGGGTGAATGTTAGAAGCGCGGCGCCGAGCGCGCATTGCTTTTGCCCGTCTTATTCAGCGTATTTTCGAACACAGACCGCGATTACACTTTTGGCGAAAAAGCGCTAAACCCTGAGGCAGGCTTTGGCGCGAGCCGTCAAATTCACCAAAGCCGCGGGGGTTCGAATATGCCTAAAGCATTGGATCCGGCCCAAAGCGGCCCAGGCTTGGCGGATGGCGCGGGCAAAAGCGCGGATCGAGGCGTGTTGGCCTTTTCCCTGCCCGGCGCGCCTTTGCTGGCGATGACGCTGCCGGCCATCATTTATCTACCACCGTATTATAGCGGCGCGCTGGGTTTTGATCTCGCTTTGGTGGCGAGCGCATTCTTCCTGGCCCGCATGCTCGACCTGGCCATCGATCCCAGTATCGGCGCGTGGCAGGACCGTACGGTGTCAAGCATTGGGCGGCGCAAGTTGTGGATGGTGGTCGCCACTGCGCCCACCATGGCATTGATTTGGTGGGTATATATCGGCTTAGGGCCGGGCACGCCGTTTTGGCTGCTGCTGGGCGGGTTGTTTTCGTTGCAGGTCTGCTATTCGGTGATCAGCATCGCGCATTTGAGCTGGGCGGCGGAGCTGCGCCCCGAATACCACGCGCGCACGCGGCTGCTGGGTGGCGTGCAGATCGCCGGGGTGGCCGGGCAAATCATCATTTTGGCACTGCCGGCCGTCATCCAATCCAATGGCTGGGGCGATTTTCGCGACAGCGTGCATGTGATGGGCTGGGCCCTGATCATAACCCTGCCTTTGATGGTGGGTGCCTGTGCAATCCTGGTGCCGGAGCCGAACAGCCCGCCGATGCCGGCAATTCCTTGGCGCGTTGCCTTTGCCGCTTTGGCGCAAAACCGCAATTTTCAATGGTTGATGGCGAGTGATTTTCTGATCGGCGTAATGCAGGGTTTGACCGGCGGCTTGTTTGTTTTTCTTTTCCGCAATGTGTTGAAACTTGGGGCCTTCTCGGAAGTTTTGCTGTTGTTTTACTTCATGGGGGCCATGGCGGGCACGCCGATTTGGGTGGCGGCCTCGCGGCGCTATGGCAAACGCGCAGCGCTGCAAGGTGCGCTGGCGTGGGCCTTGGTGGGCAATCTTCTTATCATTGTCGTGCCACCGGGAATTCCCTGGCTCTCCATCGTCTCCATGGTATTTGCCGGATTGGCGGCGAGCGCGCCGGTGCTATTGGTGCGGGCCATGGTGGCGGATGTGGTCGACGAGGATGACGTGCGGAGCGGCGCGGCCCGCCCAGGCTTGTTTTTTGGCGTCCAGCAGACGGTGGTCAAGCTGGGAATTGCGGCAGGACCCCTGGCCTATGTGGTGCTGAACGCGCAGGGCTTCGAGGCCAAATTGGGCCCCGATAATTCGCCGCAGGCCATCCAGGCTTTGATCAATCTGTTTGCCTTTGGCCCGGCGTTTTTGCTGGCGCTCGGGGCGCTGGCTTTGCACCGCTATGACTTGTCGCATGCCCGCCAGCAGCAGCTGCGCGCGCAGCTCAGCCAACGCAGCCTAGCAGGGTCGCTAAATGCTCCCCGCGTTTGAGGGCGCGCAGCAAAAAGCGCCCGGGATGCAGGGCATCCAACACGCTTTCATCCAGCAAAGCCGGCTCGCCGCAGATATCGCCGGCGATCAGCTCCCCCAGGATTGGCGCGGCCAAAAAGCCCCGCGCGCTTAGGCCACCCAGCACGTAAAGGCCTGTAAGGGCCGGCGCTGCGCGGCTCATTTCCGGGGGGCGGCCATGGGCCAGGCCTGCCTGCTGGGCAAGCCAGGCCGGCGCGTCGGGCATTAGGCCGGCAATGGGCAGGTAATCGGGCGCGGACGCCCTAATCCCGGTGCGGGAGATTAAGGAACGCATGTCCAGCTCACCGGCCTTGCCGGTCAGGGCCGTGAAAGCGTCCAGGTTGGCGCGCCTGGCAGCGGCGTTTGGCGGTGCCAGGTGTGGGGTATTTTGCCGCTCAAACGTCGCCCCGACGATCAGCGCCTGGTTCCAAGGAGCTGCATAACCCGCGCCAGTGACGGCATGGCCCAGCTCCACGCCGCCGCTGTGCGCGCTGTATTCGATCTGCCCGCCAGACCAGACCATTGGCAGCCAGGCCGTCTGGGGTAGGGCCGCCAGCGAAGGGCCCGCGCAGAGCACCACCACCTCTGCCTGCGCCAGATAGCGATTTTCTGCGTCATAGGCCTGCCAAAACGCGTCTTTTTGCTCCAGCCGCGCCATTTGGGCCGCGCACTGCAGGCGCGCCGGGGCGGTCCAGGCATGGATCAAGGCTGTGGGGTCCAAAACCCCCGCCATGGGGTGCCAGAGGCCATCGGCATGGGCCTGCAGCATTGGCGCCGGCAAAGGCGGGGCCGCCAGCAATTGCTGCAAAGTCAGCGCGTCTTCGCTATTGCGCGGCCGCTGCAGCGCCCCGATAGCGCGAAACCATGGCTGGCCCGCATAGGCATCGAGCGCGGCCAGATACGCCGCCCGGTAAAAGCGGGCCCCGGCATCGTCGCTGCGATCCAGGCGCGGCGTCAGCAGCGCCAACGGATTGCCGCTCGCACCATGAGCGGGGCTGGGCGCGGCCTCAAGCATCGTCACCGCCACGCCCCGGCGGGTCAACGCGCGCGTGACGCTCGCGCCTGCAATGCCCGCGCCCACGACCAAAACGGTGCCCGCAGAATGTATGGGCTTTGCCCTGCGCGGGAACAGCGAATGGATCGGCTGCGGCGGTGCGGTCAGCTGCGCCTCCAGCCGCTGACGCTTGCGGCCAAAGCCAGGGTGTTTCGACGCTTCGAACCCCGCGGCGCGCAGGGCCTCACGCACGGGGCTGGCCACCGAATAGGTCGCCGCGCGTGCGCCAGGTGCGCTCAAGCGCGCGAGGTGCTGCATGGCCGCAATGGACCACATGCCGGGGTTTTTGGCGGGCGCGAAGCCGTCCAGCAGCCAGGCATCGAAAGGGCCGGTCATGCCGGCCAGCACGTCTTCGCAAGGGCCGATCAACAGAGTGAGGCAAAAGCCGTCCTCGTCAAACCAGCGCCGCTGTGGCCCGAAGGCGCGGTGCGGCCAGCGTGCCAACAATTGGGCGCTGAGATCGGCGATTTCTGGAAAAGCGCCATGGGCGCGCGCCGCATCCTCTCGGCTCCACGGGCGGCTTTCGATGCTGACATAGTGCAAAACCGCGCCCGCTTGCCGGGTTTGCCGCCACATGCGCCAGCAGGCCAAAGCATTGAGGCCAGAGCCAAAACCCAATTCCCCGATGGCGAAGCGGGATCTTTCTTGCCAGCCTTGGGGCAGGCCGCATCCAGCCAAAAACACCGCTTGGGTTTCGGCCAGGCCGCCCTCGCGCGCGTAGAACACATCCCCGCTTTGCCCGTCGCTGGGGAAATCCCCATCCTGCCAAATCAATTGGGGCAATTCTGGCAGCGGCACGCATTCATCCTCAGATC
>JAKFWI010000262.1 GCA_021731965.1 Hyphomonadaceae bacterium
GATGCGATGCTTGTTTGCGACGCGCTTAAGCAATAAGCTTGGGCCATGAATCTCGCGCCCCGCATCATCGCCACCGCCGATACGTGCAGCGGCCACCCGCGCATCGAGGGGACGCGCATTCGCGTATCCAATGTGCTGGGCTGGATTGCTGCGGGGATGAGCCTTGAGGATATTGCGATGGAATATCCTCCCCTGACGCCCGATGATATTCGTGCCTGCTTGGATTTTGCGGCAGCCACGGTCGAGGCGGCTGGTGTTGCCGCAGAGTGAAGGCTCTGGTCGATGAAAACCTGCCGCAGCGGCTAATACCATGGCTGCGCGCCAAGGGTTGGGATGCGATTCATGTGCGCGATATTGGGCTTGGAGGCCAGTCGGATCGCCGCGTTTGGGACTGGGCTCACGCACATTCAGCCATCATTGTCACCCAGGATCGCGATTTCGATGCTCGTCCCAACGATGCCTTGGGCGCACGCGCTCTACGCCTTGCCATTGGCAATGCGCCGCCAGCCGTCTTGATCGCCTGGATGGAAGCTCGCTGGGATCTCATCGTGGCCTGGGCCGATGAGAAAGCCCCGCTGATGGTGTTGCCTTAAGAGTTGGTTGTGTTGGCCGGGGAACAATGGTGATGACTTGCTGATCCGCCCAAACTGCTAAGCTGCTGAACCCATCGCTTCGCGCGATCATCCCGCCACCGCCCGGCCGTTGAACACGAAATCATTGCCGTCAAAGTTGACGCTCACCTCGTCCCCGTCCTTGATCTGGCCGGCCAGCAAAAAGCTGCCAGAGTACGATAATCCCTTATGGGCATGGACGCTCGCCCAGGCCGTGGTAAGCTTTTCTCCATGACCAGAGATGAAACCCTCGCTTGCCTGAAAGCCGCGCTTCCCGATCTGCGCGCACGGTATGGATTGGTGCGCATCGGCCTGTTCGGCTCCGTCGCCCGCAATGAAGCGGGCCCAGATAGCGACGTGGATTTGGTGGCCGAATTCGCGCCGGGCGAAGCGCCGGGCCTAAGGTTTTTCGACCTAGAGGCAGAGCTTGGCGCTTTGCTTGGTGCGCCGGCGCAGATCGCGGCCCTGTCGCAGATGAATGCCTATGTCCGTGCCAAGGTTGAGTGCGACCTGATCTATGCGTGAACCCGACCCTTTGGGCGAGCTTTCGCAAATTCTCGAAGCGATCTCGCGAATTCAGGACTATGTAAAGAACTTGGATGAGGCAGCCTTTTGCGCCAGCCCCAAAGATGTGGACTCGGTCGCGATGAATTTGATTGTCATCGGCGAGGCCGTGCGGCGCCTAAAACCTGAGATTTGAGCGCTTGAAACTTCGATAGGATGGCCCTCCATCATCGCCCTGCGCAATCGCATCGCGCACGGGTATTTTGAAATTCAACGCTCACTCGTTTGGGCAATCGTTTCAAAGGATTTGCCCAGCCTCCAGGCGGCAAGTCTGCGGCTGATGGCCCAAATCCGATCGGCCCAGCAATGATCGCTTCGCGCGATCAACCCGCTACCGCCCGGCCGTTGAACACGAAATCATTGCCGTCAAAGTTGACGCTCACCTCGTCCCCGTCCTTGATCTGGCCGGCCAGGATCAGGCGGGCCAGCGGGTCCTGGAGCGCGCGCTGGATGACGCGCTTCAGCGGGCGCGCGCCGTAAGCGGGATCATAGCCGCGCCGGGCCAATTCGGCCTCGGCCCGGGCATCGAGGCGCAGCTGCAATTGGCGATCGGCCATCAATTTGCGCAGGCGCGCCAATTGAATGGCGACAATCGCCCCCATTTCCCCGCGCCCCAGCCGCCGGAACAAGATGATGTCATCGATGCGATTGAGGAATTCGGGGCGAAAGCGCGCCCGCACCTCGGCCATAACGGGGCCGCGCACATCTTCCACATCATCGCCTTCGCTTTGTTCGGCCAGGAATTGGGCCCCCGAATTCGACGTCATGATCAGGATGACATTCTTGAAATCCACGGTGCGGCCATGGCTGTCTGTCAGGCGTCCGTCATCGAGCACCTGCAGCAGGACATTGAACACATCTGGGTGGGCTTTTTCGATCTCATCGAACAGCACCACCTGATAGGGGCGCCGGCGCACGCTTTCGGTCAGCGCGCCGCCTTCTTCATAGCCGACATAGCCGGGCGGGGCCCCGATCAAGCGGGCCACGGAATGCTTTTCCATGTATTCGCTCATATCGATGCGTGTCATGGAATGTTCGTCATTGAAGAGGAATTCGGCCAGCGCCTTGGTCAGCTCGGTTTTGCCAACGCCGGTTGGGCCCAAGAACAGGAACGAACCGATCGGCCGGTTGGGGTCCTGCAGGCCGGCTCTGGCCCGGCGCACCGCATCGGCCACGGCGCGCAGCGCCTCTTCTTGGCCCACCACGCGGGCCCGCAAGTCCTCTTCCAGTCGCAGCAGCTTGGATCGTTCGCCTTCCAGCATTTTCTCGATGGGCACGCCCGTCCAACGGCTGACGACGCCGGCTATGCCCTCGGCATCGACCACTTCTTGCATCAGGCCGCCGCCTTGGGTCTCGGCTGCGGCGATCTGGCGCTCCAGCTCGGGGATTTTTCCGTATTTGATCTCGCCAGCCTTGGCGAAATCGCCGCGCCGCTGGGCGTCTGCAAAATCTGCGTGGGCGCGATCGAGCGCCTCTTTGGCGCGGGTGGAGCCCGCCAGCTTGTTTTTCTCCGCCTGCCAGGAACTGGTCAACTCCGCCGATTTGGCCTCCAGCTTGGCGATTTCCTCGGACAGCTTGGCCAGCCTGTCCTTGGAGCCAGGATCGCTTTCTTTTTTGAGCGCCTCGGATTCGATTTTGAGCTGCACGAAGCGGCGATCGATTTCATCGAGTTCCTCCGGCTTGGAATCGATCTGCATGCGCAGGCGCGAGGCCGCCTCGTCCATCAGATCGATGGCTTTGTCCGGCAAGAAGCGATCGGCGATATAGCGGTTGGAAAGCTGCGCCGCGGCCACGATGGCCGCATCGGAAATGCGCACGCCGTGGTGCACTTCGTATTTTTCCTTCAGGCCGCGCAGGATGGAAATGGTATCTTCCACGCTGGGCTCATCGACATAAACCGGCTGGAAGCGCCGGGCGAGTGCGGCGTCTTTTTCCACATGCTTGCGATATTCATCGAGCGTGGTGGCCCCCACGCAATGCAATTGGCCGCGTGCCAAGGCCGGCTTCAAAAGATTGGAGGCATCCATCGAGCCTTCGGCCTTGCCGGCACCCACCAATGTGTGCATTTCGTCGATAAAAAGAATAACCCCCCCATCGGAGCGGGTGACCTCGTTGAGCACGGCCTTCAGCCGCTCTTCGAACTCGCCGCGAAACTTGGCCCCAGCGATCAGCGCGCCCATGTCTAGCGCCAAAAGGCGCTTGTCCTTCAAGCTTTCGGGCACATCGCCATTGACGATGCGCAAAGCGAGGCCCTCGGCGATGGCGGTCTTGCCCACCCCCGGCTCTCCGATCAACACCGGATTGTTCTTGGTGCGGCGCGAGAGCACCTGGATGGAGCGCCGGATTTCCTCGTCGCGGCCAATCACCGGATCCAAGCGGCCCGCGCGCGCTTCTTCCGTGAGATCGCGGGAGTATTTCTTCAGCGCGTCGTATTGATCCTCTGCCCCGGAAGATTGCGCAGTGCTGCCTTTGCGCAAGTCCTGGATGGCTTTTTCTAAAGCGGGGGCAGTCAAGCCCGCGCGCTTGAGGATATCGGCGGCCTTGCCATCGGGGGTGATCAGCAAGCCGAGCAACAGGCGCTCTGCCGTGACATAGCTATCGCCGGCTTTGGTGGCGGCCTGTGTGGCGGCGTCGAGGGCGCGCGTCAGCGAGGAGGCCATATAGAGGCGATCGCCGCCGCCTTGCACCTTGGGCAAAGCCGCGACCGCCGCATTGACCTCGTTCAGGGCCTGTTCGGGGCGGCCGCCGGCGGCGCGGATCAAGCCCGCCGCCAGGCCTTCTGGATCATCGATCAAAGCCTTGAGCGCGTGCTCACTCAGCAGCTGCTGGTGTTGCTCCCGCACCGCGATGGTCTGGGCCGCTTGCAGCAAGCCGCGGGCGCGATCGGTGAATTTTTCCAAGTCCATGGGCATTGCCTCAAGCGTTAAGCTGACAGCCCATAATTGGGTGTGGTGGGAATGTCACACAAGGGGCAATGCGACCGGCGGGCTGACCTTAGCCTTCGCGCGCTTCGGGGCCGGTTAGCAGGTCGCGGCCCTGTGCCAAACGCCGCGGCGCGGTTTCCACTGGCTCGGCGACGATAATCTCGACGGTGGGATCGCCCGCGCCCATGTCCCGCAGACGGCGCGCCTGCGGCAGCACGCGCGTTTCCAGAGAGCCCACCAATTCATTGTATTTCTTGACGCCGCCTTCCAGCGCCTTGCCGAGCGCGCCGACCGCATCGCCCATGCGCGCCAGGCGCTGATAGAGCTCGCGGCCCAAATCAGCCACTGCTTTGGCATTTTTGGCGGCCTCTTCTTGGCGCCAACCAAAAGACACCGCCTTGGCCAAGGCCACCAAGGTTGCGGGAGTTACAATGATGACCTTTTGGGCAATGGCATCTTCAAACAGCGTCACGTCACGCTCCGCCGCCGCGGCGAAGAAATTCTCCCCCGGCACGAACAAGGCCACGAAATCGGCGGTTTCAGGCACGTGTTTCCAATATTCCTTGGCGGCCAGCTGGCGCATATGCGTGCGCAATTGCTGGGCATGGCGCATCAAATGCCCCTCGCGGGAGGCATCGTCCGTTGCTTCCATCGCGTCGAGATAAGCGGATAACGCGACCTTGGAATCGATGACGATATGGCGCCCGCCGGGCAGGCGGATGGTTACGTCGGGCCGCAGGCGCCCACTTTCGCCCTCGACCGTGGTTTGTTCGGTGAAATCGGCGTGTGCGGAGAGGCCGGCCAATTCCAGCACATTGCGCAGCGTTTCTTCGCCCCAACGCCCGCGCGTCTTGGGGGAGGCCCGCAAAGCGTTGATCAGTTTGCCTGTCGTGCCTTGCGATTCCTTGATCGATTCAGCCACCGCGCGCATCTGCTCGTTCAAGGCGGCTTTATCCTCACTGCGCGCTTTATCCAAAGCGGCGACGCTCTCGGCCAGGCGGGTGAAGGTTTCCTCGACGGGTTTGACGACCTCCTTGACCTGGCCCTGGGCCGCGGCCTGGTGCTTTTCAAAGGTCTCGTTCGCCAAAGCTAAAAAGCGCTGCTCATTGCGCGATAGCGCGTCGGACGCCAATGAGGCGAAATTCTTCTCGAACTCGGCTTTCATGGCCAGCAAAGCGCGCTCTCGCTCGGCGGCGGCTTCGGTGCGGGCAGCTTCTCCGGCGCGCAAGGCGGCCAGGGTTTCTCTACTGGCGGCGGCCTCGTTTTGAGCGGCAAGGGCGGCGAGGCGCGCCTCATCCCGCTCTCGCTCCATGACAGCGCTGGCTTCCAGCCGGGCGCGCGCCTGAGCGCCGTCGCGGGTTAATTCCGTGTTGATGTCGCGCAGCCGCGCCGCTTCCCGCCAGAAATAGGCGGCAATGCCCAGCACCAAAACCAACAGAAAATAGATCAAGATTGGCGCGCCGGCGCCCGCGGAATCTAGCATGCGGCGATCATAAGGGGATTCGCGCCAAAGCCCGCATCCCGCGTGGCGTTAGCCCCGTGCGGCGCGCCAGCCATCCAGCAGCATCTGGATTTGCCCGGCCATGCGCTGACGAATTTGCGCCGGGGACGCACCTTCGTACAGCACCACTTTCAGGTTCGAGAACATCACGCTCGTGAACATGTCTTCGGCCAAGGCGCAATCGAGCTTGGCGTGCAATTCGCCGGCCGCGCGGGCCTCGGACAAGACGGCGATGATGGCGTCATGGATCGGCACGGAGGCCGCCCGCACTTTGCGTTCGGCGCATTCCGTGCGAGTCCAGGAGGTGGCGATGGTTTCGCGGATGAAGGGCAGGCGCTCCGGCGGATCCGCGAGCAGGGATTCCCCGATCAGCGCCAGGCGCGCCTGGACCGGCTTGCCGGCAGATTGCGCTGCCGCAATGCTGACGCGGCCCGCCAATTCCGTCAGGTATTCAATGATGATTTCGTCGCACAATTCATCCTTCGAGGTGAAGGTGATGAATACGGAGCCGGTGGCGACACCCGCCTCTTCGGCGATCATGCGGATGGTTACGCGCTGAAAGCCTTCGCGCGCAAAGAGGGATCGCGCCGCATCGACAACCTTGCCGCGTGTTTCTTCTTTATCACGCCGGCGCGGCAATTCTTCAACAACGCTGCGGTCACGGTTTCTGGAATCTATTGTCATCGGCAGACTGCCCTTGCTCACGTACTTGTGTTTATACCTTGCGGACGCTGCGTTCAAGTGAAACTTCGATCACTTCTGGCTCTTGGCGGTCGATAAGTGCTTGGCCGGCAAGAATTCTATCGATTTGCTTGCCAAACCGGGCTGTCAATTCTCCGGGGCGGCATCCGTCGAACAACGCTTTGCGAAAATTGCGCAAATAACAGCCATAAATCATCTCGCAGACCAGCTCGATGGAATCGTGATCGGCGCTGCGGCAGGCTTCGCTGGCCAGCACAGCGCTGTGGATGACATTCAGCAAAGGCTCCAGCCGGCGCTTGTGCTCGGCCTCGATGGCGGGTGACCACAGCCAGCTGGCGGCCATGGTTTCGGCCAGCAGGCGCTCTTCGCGCAATTCCACGGTATAGGCGGTCAGCGCCGCGGCCATTAGGCGCGCGCGCGGATCAGGGCCACTATGCTGGGTGGCCAGCTGAATTTCCTCGAGCAGGGCTTTGTAGCGGCTAAAAACCACCTCTAGCAGCAATTCGGTTTTGTCCGTGAACGTGGTGAATACGCTGCCCGTGGCCACCCCTGCGCGCTGGGCAATATCGCGAATGGTGGCGGCGTCAAAGCCACGCTCGACAATCATGGCGCGCGCAGCCTCCAACACTTTGGCCCGCGTCTGCGCTTTTTGCATATCCCGCATGCGGCCTTCCTTTGCCGCGTATTTGTTGATCATGGGTGAAGTCTCCGTGCGCGGGGGCATGCGCGAGAAAAGACTGCAGCGCAAGAGGCCTCGCGCTGCGGGGGCAATGGGGTTAGGCTAAGGCATGAATGTGTTCTCGATCTTGATCCCGCTGGCTTTGGTCATCGTCCTCGCGGCCTTGCTGTTTGGCATATACGCGCTGTTCCGCGGCGGGGATTTTGGGCGATCCTGGTCGAACCGGGCCATGCGCATGCGGGTGGTTGCGCAATTCGTGGCCATTTTGGTGCTGGTTGGGGCCATGGCCTATAAGGCGTTAGCGAGATGAGATCGCGTGCGGATCGATAAAATCTATACCCGTTCCGGGGATAAGGGGGCCACCCGCTTGGCCACGGGCGAGGAAGTCCCCAAGGGCTGCTTGCGCATCGAGGCTGTCGGGGCGGTGGACGAGGCCAATTGCGCGATTGGCGCTGCACGGCTGTACACCCAAAGCGATGGCGTGCTCGATGCCATGCTGGCCCGCGCGCAAAATGATCTGTTCGATCTGGGTGCAGATCTGGCCACGCCAGAGCGTGCCGCGCCCTTGGCTTTCGTGCCGCTGCGCATCGTGGACGAGCAAATTGATCGCCTGGAGGCGGAAATCGACGCCCTCAATGCCGGGATCGCGCCATTAACCAGTTTCGTGCTGCCCGGCGGCAGCCCCGCCAGCGCTTTTCTGCACATTGCCAGGTCCAGCGTGCGCCGAGCCGAGCGCCGCACGGCGGAGCTTGCGGCCGCGCCAGGCGAGCAGGTGTCTGGGGCGGCTTTGCGCTATATCAACCGGCTTTCGGATCTGCTGTTCGTGGCCGCGCGCCACGCCAATGCGCGCGGGGCCGACGATGTGCTGTGGGTGCCGGGCGGGTCGCGCTAGCAGGCTGTTGAAGAACTCCCGCGAGCCGCGATGCGAAGCCGATTTTGCGCTTTCGGGCAGGAGAGGCCCAGTTCGCGTAGCGGTGCTACGGTGGCTGGGACAGGACGAACCCGAAGCCGAAATCGGCCGCATCCCTCTAGGACGGCAGGATTTTTTGTCCTGAGGGCGTCGCCGGTCTGGCCCGATGCCCCGCATCGCGCTGCACCCGGCTCCTGCTCAGGAAGAGCAAAAAATTCTTGCCGTCGCGGCCGCGCCGGAGTTCTTCAACAGCCTGCTAGAGCGCATTCAGGAAAAGTGGAGTTGCGGTTTTCCGTCCGAATGCGCTAGCCCGCCCTAACGCACGATTTCGTAATAACCGATCAACTGGGGATTGCGGATCAAAGCCGCCTGCATGGCCGCCTTCAGCTGTGCTGGTGAGGAGAGCCAGCACGTGCCGTCCGCTTGCAGGGTTGTGGACAATGCCTGGCGCTCCGCCTCGCTCAAATGCGCGCATTGTGGTGCGTAGGTCCAGAGGCGATCGCCTTCTTTGCGCGCCAGTCCATAGGCCGCGACGCTGCGATCGAATTTCCCCCAGATATACCAAGCGCCGTCCAGCTTTTGCATGCGGTAAGAGGCGGGTTCGCTCACGCCGCCTTGACGCATCCAATAGGCGCCATCCGCCCAGCTAAAGCTGATGGTCTCCTGCGCTGGGCCGCCGACCTGGGCATAAGTTACACGCAGTGCAATGCCTTCGCGGCCAAACAGCATGTCGCTGTCGCGCGCATCGATCAGGGGCCCGCGCGATCCGAAGCAGCCGGAGGAGGCCGCCGCGAGGAGGGCGATGGCGGACGCTGGCCGCAGCCAATTTCTTGCGAGCAAACCCTGGAACCTTCCCCGGCATTCAAAAGCTGTGTCAGATCAACAGGGATCGGCCTGACCGGACATGCACAGAGTTTTTGAGCGCCAATCTTGTCTGCACCATGGCGGGGCTGGTGCAGCGGGCATCACAAGGACGCGCACACCCCCAGGAGCCATTGGCGCGCCGGCGCGGGGATGAGCGGGCCGATTTCGGCCGCAACCCGGGCGTGGTAAGCGTTGAGCCAATCCCGCTCCGCCACGTTAAGCAAATCGGCATCGATCAGGCGCGGATCGAGCGGGGCCAGCGTCAGCGTTTCAAAGCCCAGCATGGGCCGCTCCCCGCCCGCGGGGATCAGCGCCGGCGTGACCACCTGCAGATTCTCGATGCGGATGCCAAAGCCCCCCGGCAGATAATAGCCTGGCTCGTTGGACAAGATCATGCCCGCTTCCAGCGGCGTGTCGCTGGCATGCTTGGCAATGCGTTGGGGGCCTTCGTGCACACCGAGATAAGAGCCGACGCCGTGGCCGGTGCCGTGATCATAATCAAAGCCGGCCTCCCAGAGCGGCGCGCGCGCCAAGGCATCCAAGGCCCGCCCGCCTGTGCCCGGCGGGAAGCGCACCTTGGCCAAAGCGATATGGCCCTTCAGCACCAAAGTGTAAGCGCGGCGCATGGCCGTGCTGGGCGCGCCGATCGCAATGGTTCGCGTCACATCGGTGGTGCCGTCCAGATATTGCCCGCCGGAATCGATCAGAAACAAGCTGCCGGGCTCGAGAAGGCGATTGGTGGCGCGATTGACGCGGTAATGGATGATGGCCCCGTTGGGCCCCGCCCCAGAGATGGAATCGAAGGAAAGATCGCGCAGGCGCGAATCTTCTTTGCGAAAGGCCTCCAGCTGGGTGCAGGCCATGATTTCATCCATTTGGCCAGTCTGGGCCTCTTGCTCCAGCCAATGCAAAAAGCGGGTCAGCGCAGCGCCATCGCGCCGATGCGCCGCGCGCGTTCCGTCCAATTCCGTCGAATTCTTGCAGGCGCGGGGCAGCGCGCACGGATCCGGGCCGGGTGAGAGGCGCGCGCCGGCGCTTTCCAGGGCCTCGAAAAACCAGGCGGAGGCGGAGGCCGGATCAAGCCGGACGGTGCGCCCTTTGAGCTCGTGCAATGCATTGGGCAGCTCGGCTTCGGTTCGCAGCGCCACCCCATTGCCGAGCCAGGTGCGCAACGCATCACT
Organism: Hyphomonadaceae bacterium; assembly: GCA_021731965.1. Taxonomy (GTDB): domain Bacteria; phylum Pseudomonadota; class Alphaproteobacteria; order Caulobacterales; family Aquidulcibacteraceae. The sequence continues at coordinate 9,937 of JAKFWI010000262.1, forward strand.
GACCTTTTCGGGGGCCAAAAACACATCCGCCTTGCCATCGCCATGCAAAAACGCCGTGCCGAGCGGCAAAGGCGTGCGCGCCACATCGCCGCCGCGCACGTTGAACAGCCAGGCGATCGAGGCGGGGGCGGTGAGCAAAGCGGCGTCGCAGCCCGCCGCGCTGAGCGCCTCGGCCAGGCGCTGGCGCTTGTCGAGGGAAGCCTCGCCGGTAAATTCCTGAGGCTGGGGCAGCACTGGGGCCAGTGGGATGGGTGGGCGCAATTTGCCCCAGGCCGCATCGATCGGATTGGGATCGGTGGCGATCAGCTCGGCCGCCTTGCCCATGCCGGCCCGCACCGCGCCAAGGGCATCGGGGCTGAACAGCTTGGGATCATAGCCGATGCGCAAGGCCCGGCCATCTTCGCGCACCACGTCCGCCATGGCCTGAGGAATCGCCCCCTGACTGGTGATGCGCACCTCGATCAAATCTTCTGGCGTTTGGGCGCTGGCCTGGAGGCGATAGCGCCCATCGGTGATCAGCACGGCGCGATCGTGCAGCACCACCGCGCCGCCGGCCGAGCCGGTAAAGCCGCTGGCCCAGGCCAGGCGATCATAGGCGGCCGGCACATATTCGTTCTGATACTCATCCTCGTGCGGTATCAGCACGCCGTCGAGATTGGCCTCGGCCAGCTTGGCGCGCAGGAGCGGCAAATGCTCGCGGGCGATTTGCGGCCCGCTTGGATCGTCAAAGCTCTGATACATGGAGAGCAGATTGGGCCAAGCGCGCGCAGCGTCAAGGGGGCACCGCGCGCGCCGATTTGCCGCTGGGGGTGTGTCCCCTCGTCGTCGGGGAGGGCCACCGCATTGTCCGCCAAAACCAGACAAATCGCGCGCCACACAAACCGGACACCTCGAGTGTCAGCCACAGGGCGCACGAGGCGGGGTGATGCGGCGTCGAAAATGTGTTAGGGTTCCTTGCATGGACATACCCATTCTTTCCCCTCCGCTTCGAGATTGGGCCGAAGCCCAGGTCGCCGCCGGGCGCGCGGCCAGCGTCGAAGCGCTCGCGGCCGAAGCGCTCGCCACTGTCAAGGCGCAGCAGGATGTCATCGCGGCCCGGCTGGCCGCGGCGCGCGCCGAAGCGGACAAGGAAGGTTGGACAGAGGGCGAAATCGCCCTGATTGAGCTGCGAGCCTGGATCAATGACGACGAGGCCGAGGACGCCGCTTATCCGTGAAAACCGCCGGCTTTCGCCTGAGCCCGACGGCGCGCGCCGATCTGCGCCGTATCCGGGCCTGGTATAAGAGGGAATTGGGGCCCGGCGCCGGCGCCAAGGTGCTCCAGGCGATCGCGCAGGGCTTTATCCAGCTGCAGCATGGGGTATCGCTTGAAGGTGCCACACGCCCGGATTTGCCGTTGGGTGTGTATCGCGTGGTCGCCAAGCGTCACCTCATCCTGTTCGAAATGGACGGCAATGTCGCCCTGGTTCTTCGGATCGTGCATGGGGCCCGTGATTTGCCTTCAGCGCTTGATGAAACCTGAGATGTGCGCTGGGCTGGAATTGCTTCTCACTGGTCGCCGCCCACTCCGCCGCCATTTCGACCGCGTTTCCAGTGCCAGTGCGTGTGGCGCGCGGCCGCTCAAGTCGCTGAACGCAGCCCAATAGCTGGCACCAAATTGATTCTCATGCCCGCGCGCTTCTCTGGTATGCATGCGGGTTTCAAAGGGGGAGAATACCAATGAGGCTTCACGGCAAGGTCGCGATCATTACGGGGGCTACTGGCGGGATTGGCGAGGCCACGGCCAAGCTGTTCCTGAAAGAAGGGGCCAAGGTCATGCTTGTCGCGCGCTCGTTGGAGAAGCTGCAAAGCACGCTTCAGCGATTGCCCGCCGACGCGGATCTTGCCCATCATGTCGCTGACGCTGCGGACGAGGCGGCGAACGCTGCGGCAATTGCGGCCGCCATTGAGGCGTTTGGCGGTGTCGATATCATGATCGCCAACGCCGGCACAGAGGGAAGTATCAAGCCGCTTGAGGCCCTGACGATGGCGGATTTCGAAGAGGTGCTTCGCACCAATGTGCTCGGTGTTTGGCTTTCCATGAAGCATTGCGTGGCCCCGATGAAGCTGCGCGGCGGGGGCTCCATCGTGGCGTTATCCTCCGTCGCGGGCATGATTGGCTTTCCTGGCATGATGTCCTACGTCGCCAGCAAGCACGCGGTTTTCGGCATGGTGAAGACGGCAGCGCTTGAGCTTGCCGTGTCGAACATCCGCGTTAATGCGATCGGCCCAGGCCCGATCGCAAACCGCATGATGGGATCGCTGGAGGCGCAGATGTCGCCGGATGACCCTCAAGGCCAACACGAAATCCTCAAAGGATTGGTCCCGATGGGGCGCTATGGCACCAACGAGGAGGTGGCAAACCTTGCGCTATTCTTGGCGAGCGATGAGTCCTCCTATTGCACGGGTGGCATCCACATGATCGACGGCGGTTTCATCGCTTCCTAGGCCATTGGCCGAATCTGCTTTCGGGCCGCATGCGCTGCTGCAATGCCGTCTCGCTGGCCGCTATTTCGCCCGCGTCTCCAGCGCCAAGGCGTGCAGCACGCCGCCCATTTTGCCTTTGAGCGCCGCATAGACCGCCTGGTGCTGGGCCACGCGGCTTTTGCCGGCAAACTGCGCAGAGGCGATGATGGCCTTGTAATGATCGCCATCCCCCGCGAGATCCTGGATCTCGATTTCGGCATCCGGGAAGGCTTCGCGCAGATGCGCTTCGATTTCGCTGGCGGGCATGGGCATGGGCGGCACCTTTCGACGGAGAGAGCGTAGGTTAGCCCAAGCCTTAGCCGCCGCGGCCTAAGCCGTCATGCGCTTTTCCAGCCTTTGTGCCACGGCTTCCAAAAAGCCCTCGGTGGTCAGCCAAGTTTGCTGCTCGCCCACCAGAAGCGCCAAATCTTTGGTCATCAGGCCCGATTCCACGGTTTCCACCGTCACGTCTTCCAGATCGTGCGCGAATTTGATCAGCGCCTCATTGCCATCCAGCTTGCCGCGATGGGCCAGCCCGCGTGACCAGGCATAGATGGAGGCCACCGAATTGGTGGACGTGGGCTTGCCCTTTTGGTGCTCCCGGAAATGGCGCGTCACGGTGCCGTGCGCGGCTTCGGCCTCCATGGTTTTGCCATCGGGCGTGACGAGCACGGACGTCATCAGGCCCAAAGAGCCAAAGCCCTGCGCGACCGTGTCCGATTGCACATCGCCATCATAGTTTTTGCACGCCCACACATAACCGCCAGACCATTTCAGCGCCGAGGCGACCATGTCATCGATCAGGCGGTGTTCGTAGGTGATTTTCTTTTCGGCGAAGGCGGCCGCGAATTCGGAATCAAAGATTTCCTGGAAGATGTCTTTAAAGCGCCCGTCATAGGCCTTCAAAATGGTGTTCTTGGTGGAGAGATAAACCGGATAGCCGCGTGCCAGCCCGAAATTCAGCGAGGCGCGGGCAAATTCCCGGATGGAATCATCGAGATTATACATGGCCATGGCCACGCCGGCCGATGGGGCATCGAACACCTCGTGCTCGATCACCTGGCCGTCATCGCCCACGAATTTGATGGAAAGCTTGCCTTTGCCGGGAAAGCGGAAATCGGTGGCCTTGTATTGATCGGCAAAGGCATGGCGGCCCACGATGATCGGCTGGGTCCAGCCCGGCACCAAACGCGGCACATTCTTGCAGATGATCGGCTCGCGGAAGATCACCCCGCCCAGGATGTTGCGGATGGTCCCGTTGGGCGATTTCCACATTTTCTTAAGCTTGAATTCCTTCACCCGCGCTTCGTCCGGCGTGATGGTGGCGCATTTGACGCCCACGCCGTGGCGCTGGATGGCATGCGCCGCTTCGATGGTGACACGATCTTCGGTGGCATCGCGATGCTCGATCCCCAGATCATAATAATCGAGGCTGAGATCCAGATAGGGGTGGATCAGCCGATCTTTGATCAGGCTCCAGATGATCCGGGTCATTTCATCGCCATCGAGATCCACGATGGAATTGGTGACTTTGATCTTCGGCATCTTTGCGCCTTTTTGAGAGGGGTGGCAGGGAAAGGCAGCCGAGCGCGAGCGGTGAAGCTAGCAATTCGGGTAACCGTGCCCGCCGTCCTAACATGGCCCGAGGCGGGCGCAAGGGTTAGCGGGCGGCACAGTTCTCATTCTCGCGTGATCCGCGCTGCGGCGAACAAGGCTTGCCTCGTGCAGCAGGGCCTCTAAAAAGAAGGGAAAGGGAGAAAGCGATGGATTTCAACTTCACGGAAGAACAAGGGCTGTTGCGCGATTCCATCGTGCGCTTTCTGGGCGATAAATACAGTTTCGATCACCGCACCGCGGTGCTGAAATCCGCCGCGGGCTGGAGCCGCGAGGCCTGGGCGCAATTTGCTGAGCTGGGCCTGCTGGCCGCGCCTTTGCCTGAGGCGCATGGCGGCTTTGGCGGCGGGCCGATCGATGTTTTGGTGGTGATGGAGGCCTTCGGGGCGGGTTTGGTGGTGGAGCCCTATGTGCCCAGCGTGGTCATGGGCGGCGGCTTCCTGATGGCGGCCGGCAGCCCCGCGCAACAAGCCGAGCATCTGCCGGCTTTGGCGGCGGGGGAGCGCCTGTTTGCCGCCGGCCTCTATGAGCCCAAGGGGCGCTATCATCTGGCGCATGTGGAAACGAGTGCGCGCGCTGATGGCGCGGGATATGTGCTGAATGGCCACAAAGCCGTGGCGTATGGCGGCCCCATGGCGGATGTGCTGCTTGTCAGCGCCCGCACCGGCGGTGCCAGCCGCGATGCCAATGGCATCAGCCTGTTTCTGGTGCCGAAGGCGGCGCGTGGCGTTTCCACGCGCGATTACCCAACCCAGGATGGCATGCGCGCCTCGGAGCTGCATTTCGAGAATGTGGTTTTGGGCGCTGAGCATGTGCTCGGCCCTAAGGATGGGGCCTTGCCGGTGATCGAGCGCATCGTTGACCATGCCATCGCTGCGCTGTGCGCAGAGGCGATCGGGGCCATGCGTGCCACCCATGCCTTGACCCTGGATTACACCCGTCAGCGCAAGCAGTTTGGCGTGCCGATCGCCAGCTTCCAGGTATTGCAGCACCGGATGGTGGATATCTTCATGGCGCTGGAGCAGGCGGTTTCCATCACCTATATGGCCACGCTGAAGCTGGATGCGCCGGCAGCGGAGCGGGCCCGCGCCGCCAGCGCCGCCAAGGTGCAGATCGGTAAAGCCGGGCGGTTTGTGGGCCAGATGGCGGTGCAGACCCATGGCGGCATGGGTGTCACCAACGAGATGAAGGTGGCGCATTTGTTCAAGCGTCTGACGATGATCGACAGCCAGTTTGGCAATGTCGATCACCATCTCAAGCGCTTTGCAAAAACCCCGGCGGCTTAAGGCCCCTCCCGCGTCATCCTGGTTTCGAGCACTACGCCCTCCGTCATGCCACTGGCGGAGCGAAGCGGAGAGCAGTGGCATCCATGGATCCCACCGCTGCCTCCGGCACGGTGGGATGACGCTAGATTTTCCGTCATGCCAGCCCTTCCGTCATGCCACTGGACGCGCGCAGCGCGGAGCTTTGGCATCCAAAGCCATGGATCCCACCGATGCTGCGCACGGTGGGATGACGCAAGGACTTCCGTCATGCCAGCCCTTCCGTCATGCCACTGGACGCGCGCAGCGCGGAGCTTTGGCATCCAAAGCCATGGATCCCACCGATGCTGCGCACGGTGGGATGACGCAAAGCGGGACCTGGACGATGCGCAGCGGCGTTTATGCCAGCATCCAGCCCGA